>JABMPG010000742.1 GCA_013203855.1 bacterium | reverse complement strand
GGATTCCAGGATCATGCGGTCCATGAAGGCGCCGGGGTCGCCCTCGTCGCCGTTGCAGATGACGTATTTGATCTCGCCCGGAGCGCCCTTGACCGCTCTCCATTTCTGGGCTACGGGAAAGCCGGCGCCGCCGCGTCCTCGCAGGCCGGACCGGCCGATCGTGTCGATCACCTGCTCGGGATTGAGATCGGTTACGCAGCTCCGCAAGGCTTCGTAACCGGCTATCGCGACGTACTCGTCCAGGTCGAGGGGATCGATCACGCCGCACTGCTCGGTGACGAGTCGCACCTGTGGCGCCAGGAATTCGCCGCCTTCGCCGGAGTTCGGCTCGATTACGTTTTCCTCAAAATGGTCCGGCGCTTCGTCAGACGTGAGAAAGTCGGCTGCGGAGGCAACGGCGCTTTTCACCCGCCGCCAGATTCCCCGGGGTCGAATGCGCTGTCGGATGATCTTCCGGGCGGTGCGCGGGTTGTTGTCGCCGTATAGTGTGGCCCCGTCCGGTCCTACAAGTTCGACCAGGGGCACGCGGTGGCACATGCCGGTGCAGCCCACGGGTTTGACCTTTACGTTGCGGCCGGTGGCTTTGGCGGCTTCGACGAGGGAGTCGCAGACTTTGCGGCTGCCGTTGGCGATGCAGCAGGAGTTCAGTCCGACGCGGATTTCGAAGGCGCCGTCCTGGCGCAGGGCCTGTAGGGATTCGACGATTCTTTCTTTCTCGCGTTGGTGTCCGTGCAAGCCGGCTGCTTCGTCCTTCAGAAAAGTCTCGAGGGAGTCGCTCGCCCTGGAGGGCGTGAGATGGCCGTAGGCGATGCCATCGATGAGCATAACGGGGGCGAGGGTGCAGCAGCCGAGACAGGCCACGCGCTCAATTGTGAAGAGGCCATCGGATGAGGTGTCCTGCGTGTGGTCGTTGAGGTCGAGGTGGCGTCGCAGGGAATCGGTAACCCTCTGGGCGCCGGCGACGTGGCAGGCCGTGCCATGGCAGACCTGGACGAGGTGCTGTCCTGTGCCACGGTGGCGGAATTGGGAGTAGAAGGTGGCTACTCCGGTTAGTTGGGCGGGGGCGATGCAGGTGTTTTCGCAGATGTGCCACAGGGCCTCGCGGGGGAGGTAGCGCCAGCGGGTCTGAATGTCCTGGAGGATGGGAATCGCCGCGTCCGCGCCGGTGCCGTGCTGGGCAATCAGGCGGTCGAGGAAAGCGGTGTCGATGTTCAGATCTTGCTTCAGGTCCGTCATTCTTCCATCTCGAAAGGGAGGTTACTTCTGGCCGATGCAGAACAGGTGTTTCTTGCCCCGAATGTAGATACGACCGTTGAGGAAGGCTGGGGTGGCGTAGACGGGCTCATCGACGCTGCCCTTGCCTCTGGGGGTGCATTCATCGGCCAACTCGAAGATGCGGGTCACGCCGTCCTCGCCGGCGAGGTAGACGAGTTCTCCGGCCAGGATGGGCGAGCTGGAGGCGGACGTTTCCTCGTACTGCTCCCAGAGGAGTTCGCCGCTTGTGGCATTGTAGCATGTCAGGTAGCCGCCCGCGGCGGACTGGAGCAGGTACTCGCCATCCGTCACGGGGCTTGCGATATCGGGGAGGCCGTCCATGGCCCGCCAGACGACGCGGTCGAGGGTGACGTTGTCGCTGCCGCCGGGTTGGATCGCGATGAGTTCGGCGCCGTCGCCGGTCAGGTAGAGAATGTTGTTGCCCCATGTGGCGGACGGGGCGAGGTCGGCGTAGACCCATTCGACGCGCCAGAATTCCTGCCCGGTAGAGGGGTTGTAGGCGATAATCCATTCTGGAGCGCTGGTGATGAGTTCGACACGGCCGTTGGCGGGGACAAGACTGGGGCTGGTCCAGGTGCTGCCGACCGGGCGCGGCATCTGGTAAATGTAAGTTCCTTTGGCGGGATCGATTCCGAAGAGTTGAGACAGGCCTTCGTCGCCGGTTTCGCCCTGGTCGTACTGCACGATGAGGACGCCGCGATAATATTGCAGGGAGGTGGCATAGCCGAACCGGCTTTCGGGCAGGCCGAGATTCAGCGACCAGACCTGCTTGCCCTGGAGATCGAAGGCCGCGAGCCATCCCGTTCCGAAGAGGACGTAGACGCGCTTTCCGTCGGTCACGGGGGTCGGAGAGGCCAGGCCGGTGCCGAACCCAGAGTCCTCGACTTGCTCGAGTTCTTCTCCCGCGGGAAGAGTGAGGGAGGAATTCCAGAGAAGTTGGCCGGAATCGCGCGCGTAGCAGAGAACGCGGTGTTCTTCGCCGGTAGCGGCGGAGAGGAAGATGTGGTTTTTCCAGACGACGGGCGAGCTCTTGCCTTCGGAGGGTAATTCGGTTTGCCAGATGATATTGCGATCCTCGGCGAGGGACCAGGTGGTGGGCCAGTCCCCGGGTCCGGCCAGGCCGAGATTACCGGGGCCACGGAAACAGGGCCACTCCGGCTTGTCGGCATCGGCGATTTGGAGGACGGGGGCCCAGGT
>JABMPG010000741.1 GCA_013203855.1 bacterium | reverse complement strand
CTGGCCGACAAGCCCCAGGTGGTGGTGCTGACCAAGAAGGATCTTGCAAAACCCGAAGACCTGGAGAATACTCGCGAAGCGTTCCGTGAGCGCGGCATCGAACCCCTGACGATCTCGGCCATGAAGGGGGAAGGCCTGAGCAACCTCAAGGAGGTCTTCCGGCTGGAGCTTGAAAAACACCAGCAGGATCTTCTCGAGCCCGGGGAGTGCCAGCCTGACGAGCCGGAAGAAGACTAGGCAGATTCGGAACCTGGGGTTTGAAATCCGGAGTTGGCATGCTCGATTTTCTGAAAGCCCTGGCGGACCTTCTGGAGGGGCTGGGGCGGTTGCTGGGATGATTGGCGATCGGCCCCATTTCTCGCAGGATTTGCTCGATTCGCGGTTTCCTTGTCTTTGCTGAGTCATATCCCATCATGACCCATCCCG
This sequence comes from bacterium, assembly GCA_013203855.1. Lineage (GTDB taxonomy): Bacteria > Sumerlaeota > Sumerlaeia > UBA8349 > UBA8349 > JABMPG01. The sequence continues at coordinate 5,241 of JABMPG010000741.1, read as the reverse complement.
ACATCCAGACCCACGCCGATCTCGCCCGGTTCGATCCGGCCCTGCTGGTGATCAAGCTCGGCTCGAACGTGGTCACGACCGATGTGGGACAGCTTGACCATGCCGTCCTCGATCACGTGGCCCGGTTCGCTTCGGAGCGTCTGGCGCGGGGGAAGCATACGGTGATCGTTTCCTCCGGCGCGGTGGCCTCGGGCATCGGCGAGATGGGCCTGCGCCAGCGTCCCAAGCGCCTTCCCGAAAAACAGGCCCTCGCCGCGATCGGTCAGGGCAGGCTGGTCGCGCACTGGGCGGACGCCTTCGGCCAGCACGACCGGCATGTTGCCCAGATTCTCCTCACCGCGAAGGATTTCGACGACCGGCGGCGTTACCTCAATATCCGGTACACGCTGGAACGCCTCTTCGGCCTGGGGGTGGTGCCCATCGTCAACGAGAACGATACGGTCACGGTTGACGAGTTGCGTTTCGGCGACAACGATGACCTGGCGCTCCTCATCGCGATCAAAATGCTTGCCGATTGCCTGATCCTGCTCACCTCCAGCGGCCTGTGCCGTCAATTGCCCGCTCCGGGGCAAAAGCCCGAAGTGGTAGAGGTGGTGGGGAAGGTAACTCCGGAGATCGAAGCCATGGTCTCGACCCGCACGAGTTCCCGTGGCTCGGGTGGCATGGCCAACAAGATCCACGTCGCCGACCAAGCCGCCCGATCCGGAATCCCGACCCTCATCGCCCCCGGGAAACAGCCGGGAATTCTCGACGATCTCTTTGCCGGCAAGGGCGGCGCGACTCTTTTCCCGCCCCGCGACCACGCCCGCTATACCCGCCGCCAGCGCTTCATCGCCTTTAGCCGCATCACGCCTCGCGGCCGCGTCTGGATTGACGAGGGGGCGGTCCGCGCGCTGATCACGGCCAAGAAAAGCCTCCTTCCCGCCGGCGTGCGCCGCACCGAGGGCGATTACGCGCGGCAGGACGTCATCGAGGTCCTCTCGCCCGAGGGCCGCCCCATCGCCCGCGGCCTGACGAACTACAACGCCCGCGAAGTCGCGGCCATCCTTGGCAAGCGCACCACCGAGATCGAGAAGATCCTCGGCCAGCGTGACTATGACGAAATCATCCATCGGGACAATCTGGTGGTTCTGGAGTCGAATGGGTGAAAACCTGAAGGGGGAAAACACCATGAAAGTTGCCATCATCGGGGCTGGGAGCGCCTTCGGAAGCCGCATCTCTATTGACATTCTGTCTCGCAAGCCGATTCACGATGCGCATATCGCCCTGATGGACATCGACGGCGAGAAGGTCGAAACGGTGCGCGCCTTCGTCCGGAGCGCCATTGACCACCACGGCCTTCCCGCTAGCGTCACCTGCGGCACAAGCCGCCGCGAAGCCCTGCGCGACGCGGATTTCGTCATCATCTCGGTCGCCATCGGTGGTCCGGCCTATTTCGGCAAGCCCTTTGAGGACGAGTTCGAGATCCCCGCGAAATACGGCATCCGCCAGACCGTGGCCGATACCGTGGGGCCGGGTGGCGTCTTCCGGGCGCTGCGGACGGGTCCGGTTCTGATAGAGATGGCCGAGGACATCAACGAGATGTGTCCGGAGGCAGTCGTTCTGAACTACACCAATCCCATGGCCATGTTGACATGGGTGCTGAACGAGGTGTGCGAGGCCTCCGTCATCGGCCTGTGCCACGGCGTTCAGGGGACGACGAAGGGAATGGCCCAGCGCCTCGGCGTGCCGTGGGAGGAGGTCGACTACTGGGTGGCTGGCATCAACCACATGGCCTGGATCCTCCGGTTCGAGCGGAGCGGCGAGGACCTCTATCCCGCCTACCGCCAGGCCGCCGAAGATCCCGAGTTCTTCGCCAAGGATCCCGTGCGTCACACCATGATGAAGCAGTTCGGCTACTTCTGCACCGAGAGCTCGCGCCACACGAGCGAGTACGTGCCCTATTTCCGCAACGAAGACCAGTGGCTCGACGAGTACGTTAACCGCACTCGGAGTATCAAGGACAAGCGTCACGCCTGGTTCGAGGACATGGGCGTCAAGGCGTCGAGCAAGGACAGCGTTGAACTTGTGCGCTCCCACGAATTCGCCTCCGGGATCATGGAGGCGGTGAAGACGGGCGTTCCCTACCGGTTCAACGGCAACGTAATGAACTATGACCTGATCGACGGCCTGCCCTATGGCTGCTGCGTCGAGGTGCCCTGCCTGGTGGATGGCCTTGGCGTCCATCCCTGCCGCGTCGGCGCTCTCCCGCCCCAGTGCACTGCCCTTTGCCGGACCAATGTCAACGTTCAGGAACTCGCCGTGACGGCGATTCTCGAAGGCGACCGCGAAGCCGCCTTCCACGCCATTGCCCTCGATCCCATCACCGCCGCCAGCGGCCACCCTCTCCCGAAACTCCGCGAAATGTTCGCGGAAATGTGGGAAGCGGAGAAGCACCTGCTCGAGGCGTATTACTAGGTCGCGGCGTAAAGACTGATAGTGATGATTGGGGGATTCCCAATTGGACAAGAATCTTTCGAATCACAGGCATGAGCCACCATTGGGGATGATCGAACCCCATGCTCCATTGCTGGAAGGCCCTGCGAAGCATCAGGCGCTCTACAAAGTGATGCGGGTAGAGGATTTCGCAAGATCATTGTCAGGGGCCTATCTCCACTTCAACCGGGTAGACATGTACAAGGACTTCCAAGGCGCAGACGCTCACGACGGCGAACAACTGCCAAGTCATCGAGACCGAAACACATCCCTAACTTTTGCCCAGAGTCCAGATTTCTCAGCCAGTGACTACTATGATCGATCCCGCACAAGAACGTACGCTTGTTGCTTCTCCTTGGAGATGTCGGATCACATCTGGCGGCACTACGGTAACGGAGGAGAAAAGGGGAAGATCTGCATCGTTCTCGAGTTTGACAAATTGCGGCCGAGGCTAAACCAGGTTCTGAGAGCCCGCAACTCAAGGCTCGAGTACGGGGGGAGACGTTTGCTCCCGATCTTCTCCATCAACTATGGTCTCATCAAGTACGTCGACAAGGAGAACTGTCGGATACCTTATTTCACCAATCCCATTAAGTATACATACATTAAGGACAAGTGCTTCGAGAACGAAAAGGAATTCCGCGTTTCTCTGTCCGCTGTTGGCATAGGCAGTGTTTCATCGGGAACCGGCGGCTTGCTCGAATTCCCACCTCATCTCCACTTTCATTTCGATTTTAGAGAGGCGATGGCAGATCGGACCATTCAACAGATCGATTGTTCTTCCGACTGTGATCATGCTTTTCTGAAATCAGAGATGAATCGGCTTGGGATAGAGACTACGTCTTCGACGCGATAGATGAATGAACTAGATCGGATAAACGGAGGCGAATCCCTCAGTAGCAGAACCCCCCGCCCTTTCGGACGGGGGGGGGGTTCTTGAGGTTTCCGGGAGCGTTACCCTCGGAAAGACCTCGGTGCGGCTGCTCCCACTGGAAATCTTTTGAAGCATGATGACCGGTCGGCCGGACCGGCCCTTTGATAGTCCCAAAAAGAACCCCCGGGACTGCGCTGCCGTCTGAATCGCCCGCTCCAGCCGAATCAGACGGCGCGCTCGCTCCTAGGGGGCCTGCTCCGCTCCGTTGTGAAGGACAAAACCTGTTGTGGCTGAGCCAGCGCCACCGCTCCGTCTTGTCCTACCCTCCCTTGCGGGGGGGCTCCGCTCCCACTTGGGACACTTTATGCCCCGCTCCATGTGAATAGACACGACTGGGGAAAAGTTTATTTCATTTGAAGAGGGAATTTTTTCAGCGATACAGACGCCAGTGGTCAACAGCGGTCGGAGGCAGCGAAATCTGGAAAATGAGCACGGATGGGTCTCCCGCGCCGGTGAGGATCAGGTCTCCGGTTGGCAGAGAGCCGGCCGAGGCGGCCATTGGGATGAAGTCGGCTGGAAGATCGCCCGCAACCAGAGCCTTGCGCAGGCCGCCCTGCTCTCGCAACCAGAACAGAGTCCGGCGTCGGGCCGAAAAGAGGAGCATTTCCTCGGGGTTCCGTCCCACCGAAATGGAAGCGGGCGGGGCGGATGCCATGAAGGGGTTCTCCGATATCAGATCTCCTTCAGAGTCGAAGGCCAGTATCCGGCCGGCCGTCCCCACGTAGAGATTGCCTTCCTCGTCCACATGAAGCCCTCGGGGCCGTCGCTGAGTGAGTTCCTCACTTCCGACGAACTCGATCAGATCGCCCTCGGGCGTGTACACGCGTACGACCTCGTTGGCTCCATCCAGGATGTAGAGGCTGTCGGCATCGCGCGCCAGGCCCGTGATCGCGAGCGGCTCGAGCATGCCGTAGTTGGTCTCGGTGCGGTTGATGGGGATGAGATGCGCCATGATTCCGGTTGGGGTGACGCGGGCGACGGTGGCGGTCAGTCCGCCATCGCCGAGAAGGAGCGTTCCGGACGGTTCGAGGGTGGCGGCGACGATCCGGCGGAGAAAGGCCAGTTCCCGCAAACTTGTCGAATTGAACAGCACTGGCTCGGCCTGGGTCTGCTCGATTTGTCCCGCTCCGATGTTGCCTTGTATCAGGGTCCCGTTGCGTTCCAGCAGCCAGAATCGACTCGACTCGTTGCCGTTCCAGCGTTCCTGACACGCGATGGAATGGTAGGCCGCGTTCTGGAGGATGGCGGCTTCCGCACGAACCAAGACGACAGACTCCAATCTCTCCTCATCGGCGTCATATCGATAGACGTGAGCCTGGCCGGGGGATGAAAGCGATACTGCCCACAGTCGGTCGGCGCTCGCATCTCCGACCTTGTGTTCCCATGACAGGTCCGCCAGGGTCACGCCATCCGGCACGTCGAAAGCGGCGATAGGATCGCCCTGGAGGGTGAAGGCCGCGACTATGGGCTGGGTGTCGTCGGATACCCAGAACCACTGCCGGGCCGTGTCGAATGCGATCCCTGCAGGCTGGACGATCCCGGCGGGAGTCGTGGGGAAGTCTTGCAGGACGAGCGGCGCTTCCGATTCCAGATTGACCCGAGCTACGCGAGCCCCGATCCGGTCGGTTACCCAGATATCGGCGACCACGACCGCCAGGTCCGTCGGGTCGATGAGAGATTCGCCGTTTGCCCGGAAAAGCGGATAGGAAACCTTGCCGGCGCCATCCGGATAGAGTCGCACCAGTTGTCTTTCCGGGCGATCAACGGTCCACAGAATGGCGCGGGAAGAATCCCATTCGAGCCCCCGGGGGCGGTTGAGGTAGGGCGCGATG
>JABMPG010000740.1 GCA_013203855.1 bacterium | reverse complement strand
GGTGGTGCTGGTTCTGATTGTCGTGGTGACGATTTTCGTCGTGACGCAGACGGGCCTGGTCAACGTCCTGGGCGCGAAAGAAACGGCGCTGGCCCGGCTGTCGCAACAGTTAAGCCGTCTGGAACTGGACCTGAAACGTTCGGAGACCCGCAGTTTGCTTCTCCAGGGGGAGGTGCAGGGCGCGCTGACGCTGTTGCAGGAGACGCGAACTAACTTTGCCGAGACAATCGGCCATTTGACCGAGACGCGACAAAGCCTCGACACCACCCAGAGCGACCTGGATCAGACCCAGTCCCGTCTCTCGGCGGCCAGTCAGGACCTGACGGCCACTTTGGATCGGCTGCAGAACGTGCGGCAGGAGAAAGAGCAAACGAAGGAAGAACTTGAGGCGAGCGCCAACCAGATCAATCTTCTGAGCGAACGGATCGCGCAGTATCTGGAGCAGATCACGCTGCTCAATTCGCAGTTGAGCACCTATAAGCAAGAGATGACAAGCAAGAACGCGTCTCTGGGGGATTTGAACGCGTCGCTTGAGGCGATGAACTCACAGGTGAAGGCCTTGTCGGCGCAGCTCTCTCAGGCTGAAACGCAGAGCACCGAGCAGCGGCTCGAGCTGGCCAAGCTGCTCACCGAGATCGAAAAGCGGGATGTGGAAATCACGCGGCTCAGGCAGTTCGAGAAATACCGGAGCGAGTTTCTTGCCCGGCTGTCGACGGTTTTCACTGGACTGGACGATATCAAGATCTCGGGGGACCGGTTCGTCTTTCAGGGCGAGGTGCTTTTTGATTCGGGCAAGGCCGACCTGCGGTCCGACGGGCAGAAACTTCTCGACCGGGTCGTGAAGATCTACAATGATCTCGAAGGCCGTATCCCCGCCGATATCGGTTTCAACATCCAGATCCAGGGACATACCGACACGGACCCGATCAATACGCCGCGTTTCCCGTCGAACTGGGAATTGTCGACGGCGCGGGCCACCGAGGTGGTCAAGTATTTGATTTCGCAGGGAGTGCCGCAGAGTTATCTCTCCGCAGCCGGTTTCGGCGAGTTCTATCCGGCCGCCCCAGGCGCGAGCGAAGACGCCAAGCGTCAGAATCGGCGGATCGAGATTCGGTTTACGAGACGGTAGGGGAGTTTTGAGTTCTGATGTAGAATAGAGAAAAAGGCGGCGGCGCTCATGTTTGGTCTATCGGAGACGGTTTCTCTGGCGGCGAGCAAGCCGACTATTCTTGTCGACGAGGCCACGACCAGAACTATCGGAGGGTTTCTGAGCGGAAAGACATCGGGCACACTACTCCAGCAGCCCGTCGAGAGCGCCAGCGAAGCGGTTGGTGTTCTCCTGGACACGCTCAACGATATCCTGGTGTCTTTCGTCGAGTCCCTGCCTCGGATGATCGTCGCTGTTATCCTTCTTGTGCTGACCCGCTACACGGTCCGGATCGCGACGGATGTCCTGCACCGGATGCTGCGGCCGCTGCATCTGCGGCAATCGTTGGAGGAGGTCTTCGTCCGCCTCATCACGATTCTGATGTGGATCATCGGCATTCTGGTGGCCTCGGCGGTGGTATTTCCCTCGATCACGCCCGCGAAGATTCTGGCCGCGCTGGGCTTCGGCTCTATCGCCATCGGTTTCGCCTTCCGCGATATTTTCGAGAACTTTCTCGCGGGCATCCTCATCATGTGGGGCTTCCCTTTCGAGGTGGGGGATTATATCGAATGCCAGGGGATCGAGGGGCAGATCGAGGACATCAATATCCGCAACACGACGATCCGGCAGACCGACGGGCAACTGGTGATCGTGCCGAACGCCGATCTCTTCAAGAATCCCGTTATCGTGCGCACCAGCCAACGCGTCCGGCGCACGACGATCATCTGCGGCGTGGCCTATAGCGAGGATGTGGACGAGTCGCGCGAGGTGATCCGGAAAACGGTCGAGAAGTGCAAGACCGTCAACTCCAGCAAGCCCGTTCAGGTCTTTGCCCAGGAGTTCGCCGAAAGCAGCATCAGCTTCGAGGTCACCTGGTGGACCGGCTCCAAGCCCGTCGACATCCGCGAGTCGAGGGACGAGGTGGTGGCCGCTGTGAAACGCGCACTGGACCAAGCCGGCATCGAAATCCCGTTCCCTTATCGGACGCTGACGTTCAAGGAGCCGCTGAAACTGGGGAAGGAGGCTGGGGCAGAAGAGGAGGGATAGCAGCCCCGATGGCCGCCCCGAGCC
>JABMPG010000739.1 GCA_013203855.1 bacterium | reverse complement strand
GAACGGGGCCGAGTTCGAGCCGGGCGAACCTCACAGTTACACCGTGGCCAGCTGTCTTGGCGCCAGCTGGATCTACGGGGGGCACGCCGGCACGCTTGATGCGCTGGGCACCATGGTCAAGCCTGGTGGTTGGGTGGTTGTGGGCGAGCCCTATTGGCTTCAGGAACCGTCCATGGATTACCTCGAGGCCTCGGGAGTTACGCGGGAAGATTTTGGGACCCATACAGCAAACGTCGAGGAGGGTGAGAGGCGAGGACTTACCCTTGTTCACACCCTTGTAAGTAACAAGGACGATTGGGATAGATACGAAGGCCTTCAATGGTACGCAACAGATGAGTTCATTAGAAACAGCCCTGATGACCCGGATCTCCCAGAATTAGTAGAGCGTGTGGCAAAGGCCAAAGCAACTTACCTGCGGTGGGGCAGAGACACACTGGGCTGGGCGATCTATGTCTTCAGGCATCGCCCAACAAGCCCAGTGGAGGCGACTCGTTAACTCGCGCCTTACCGGCACGTTCGGTCAATGAGAGGATGAGACAATGGGATTACGGATAGATCAGAACACGTTGCGGGTGTCGCACACTCCGGTCTTTGGCATACTGATGTGGCTGCTGACAGGGGTGGGCGCTATCGTGGCGGGTGTTTACCTGGAGCAAAAAGGCGAACCTATTACCAGGGCTTTCATAGCCGTCGGCGTCCTGAGCGTGTTCGGCGCTCTGTTCCTGAGAAAGACCGTTCTGCTGTTTGATACGGCGGCAGGGCGGCTGGACAAATACACCGCCAGTTGGCTTGGTTTTCGGAAACGACACGAGTATTCGGCGTTGGACCGTATCCAGGCAATCGTGTACCACCGAGAAGTAGCTCATGCCACAAGCAACCGGAAAGGCCTGCGACAGGAGTTCAGTCTTCTGGCGCGGACCAAAGAGAATGAGACATTCAACTTCTTTCCGAGGACGCACACACCTTTGAAGGCCGCCGCCCTCGGCAAACAGATTGCCGAGTTCATAGGAGTGGAGTTCGTCGAAGATGAAACACAGAGAGACAGCAGCATCCTGCAAGGCCCCGGTGCCAAGGCATGACCTGACGTCCGCCCAGGCATCGCGTTGGACCTCTGCTTTGGGATGATGTGATGAATCCCATGGGGCAGAAAACGAACCCACCTGAGATACTGGATTTTGCGGTAGGAATGTTCGGCTTCGACATCGCTCGTGACGATCCGAAGACCGAGGAAGCAGATGAGAGCAAGACCAACCCAGGCATCCAAGGGGCCCCTCATTCATCGCGCCTGAAACACAGGACGGTCCAGCCTCCGGGGCCACGGCTTCATACCGACAGACGCCGGTATGTGTGCTCGTCCTGACCGGTTTCTACTTGACGCGGAACTTGTTCGCCGTGTAAGTTCATCTCAAGGAATCGGGACGGCAAGAGCATCAAGAGCCCCGTGCATGATTTGTAGAGGGGAGAAGATAGCGTCTTTACAGAAACCATGTATCCCCCCGCGAACCGCGCAGAAGGCAGGCTGACGCTTTGTGAATACAGGCTTTATTCGGGAATGGCCAAAGGGGTCCTATGCCGCGATGTCGCGGCCAGAAGGTGTTATCAAGGGAGTATATGACCGTTGTTGTGTAGGAAGGAGAATAGATGAATCAGACCATTCCCATCCTGTCACTCATCGTGGCCGCACTCGCTGTCTTCATCGGTCCGATAATCTCGTTCATCGTGGCCAAACGTCAGATCACCAGCTCGCTCGCCGCAACACAGAAGCAAATCACCGCGCCCATGCGGCAAGCGTGGATCAACAGTCTCCGTGACCTCTTGGCTGATCTCGCGAGCCGAGCGCTGCACTACTATTGCGCCGGTTACGAAGATCGTGACGATGCGGAGTACCAACACATCACGTTGCTGGAACACCGCGTTCAGCTCATGCTGAACCCGAATGAGGAAGACCATGCGACTCTGGCGGAACTCACCGGACTCATGATCCGCGCTCTTGAGCGCGGGAGAGAAGGACGAGAGAGTTTCCCGTGCTATCACACGCAGATCATGGAACTCTCCCGCAGAGTGCTCAAGCGGGAGTGGAATCGAGTGAAGGACCCAATCGAGACGACACAACAATGAAATCGCGCGAATTCCGGATTGACAGGCCCTCGACTCGTACGCCGAGACAGGCCAAGTCCCCGCTGGGAGCGACGCATCCAGCCCGGAGAGGGGTCAGGGGATGGGTTCGTGCCCTGCCAGAATGCCCCTTCCGAATCGTCGCCGGTACCGATCCCGATAGCGATAATGGACAGAGGCGTCACAACGGGGTGGGGCATTCCGATCGGTGGCGTTCGTAGATTGCCAGCACTCGTTCGGCTCGGCTCCTTGGCGAGAATTCCGCTTCGGCCCGGGTGCGGGCGGCCTGGCCCATTTCTTTCAATCGGTTTCGATCCTTCATGGCCTGGAGCAGTTTTCCGGCGAGGTCTGCTGCGTCGCCTGGACGCGCCAGCCAGCCCGTTTCACCGTCGCGGATGATCTCGCGAACCGGATCGACGTCGAGGCCGAGGGTGGGGCGGCCCGATGCCATCGCTTCGAGAATCGCGCGACAGCTGCCGTCGCTCCCTAACCCGAGGAAGAGCGTCAGGTCCATCCCGGCATAGGCGGCGGGCAGATTCGGCTTGCGGCGCTTGACCGGGTCGAACACCGTGCGGTAACCCGCGTAGTGAACACGGCCCGCGAATGGAGTCTTCCGAATCCGGCGCTTGAACCACTCCTTCAGCTCGCCCCGGCCCACCACGACGAAATGGACGTCGGGCATTTCGCTCAGGACTCGCGGGAGGGCGTCCAGAAGCCAGTCGAGCCCCCGGCCTGACTTCATACGTGTCACCAGCCCCGCCACCACCGCCTCTCGCGGAATGCCAAGCTGTTTCCGAAGAGGGCGGCCGCTCACGTCGGGATGGAACGCATCGAGATCGACCGCGCCCGGGACCGATTCGACTGATCCGGCCGGGAGCCCGAGCATCTGCTCCGCCTTTCGCGCGAGGTTTTCGGAAGGACAGATCAACCCGTCCGCGCCGCGACGGAAGAGACGCCGGTGCAGGGCATCGGAACGCGCGGGACGGGGTTGGTGCAAACTCCGGATGAGGAGGGGACGCTCGTCGAGGTTGCAGCACAACCTTCGCCAAGCGGCCGCCGCGAGCCAGTGATCGTGCGCCAAGTGGCAGTGAACCACGTCGATCCGGTTCTCGCGGCAAAACCGCCGCAGCGCGCGCACGTCGGACAGAAATCGGAGGGGACGGTGGAAGGGACTCAGCCGGATTTCCGGCACCAGGGCGACGCCGCATCGGGCCGCGATTCGGGCAAAAGAACGACCGGGCCGGCATGCCAGCCAGACCCGGTGTCCCAACTTCTCCTGTTCGAGGAGGAGACTCACGACCGGATCGGCAACGCCGGTCCATCGCTCGTTTGCCGCGAGATGCAGGATGCCAAGTCGCTCCATACGGCCTCAGCGGGCCTGGCGGGGCTGCTGACCTCGACCAAAGGGGGACAGGCCGCGCAGCCGCTCGATGATGGGAGGCATCTTCTCGATCACGTAATCCACTTCCTCCTGGGTGGTGAAGCGGCTGAGACTGAAACGAATCGAACCGTGTGCGCGCGTAAAAGGCACGCCCATCGCCCGAAGCACATGCGAGGGCTCCAGAGAGCCGCTGGTGCATGCCGAGCCGGACGATGCCGCGATCCCCTCCACGTTCATGAGAAGCAAAATCGCCTCGCCCTCCACATATTCGAAGCTGATATTGACGGTGTTCGGAAGACGGTGCTCGGGATCGCCGTTCAGGAAGGAATCGCGGCAACTCTCCATGAGACCCTTCTGCAAGCGGTCGCGCAGAGCCTTCACCCGCGTATTCTCATCCTCGATGTGCTTCATGGCGAGTTCGCACGCCTTACCCAGACCGACGATATAGGGGACGTTTTCCGTGCCTCCGCGCTTGCCACCCTCCTGGTGTCCGCCGATCAGAAAAGGCGTCAGCTTTGTTCCTCTCCGAATAAACAGCGCGCCGACACCTTTCGGGGCATGCAGCTTATGCCCGGATAGCGCCATCAGGTCGATCGGAATCTTCCGGAGATCCAGCGGCAATTTCCCCGCGGTCTGCACCGCATCGCTGTGGAGGAGAATCCCCCGCGCTTTCACCCGCTGGGCAATCTCCTCGATCGGGAACACCGTCCCGGTCTCGTTGTTGGCATGCATGATCGACACGATGCCGGTGTCGGACCGGAGGTTGGCCTCCACTTCGTCCAGGTT
>JABMPG010000738.1 GCA_013203855.1 bacterium | reverse complement strand
TCGTACCTCCCGCCACGATCGACTTGTTCTCCAAGTCCGCCAGTTCAAGCGCGTTCTGATTGTCGCCCGTCCCCGAAGTATAACCCGCCGCGATGGCGTCCAGAGAGCTCGTCACCGCCGCCGAAATCCGCACATTCTTCGATGCCTCGCTCACCGTGTCGATCTGGAAATAGTCCCCCGCCTGCGGCGGCCCCGACACATTGTTGAAGGACACCTGAATCCCGTCGAAAGTGAGGGTCATCCCCGGCGTATAGACGCCCGACGTGATGCTCGCTCCGGTCGTCGTGTTCACCAGCTCGTAATCGCTGGCTGTCGTGAACCGGACCTCGTACTTGTCCAGCGTCAGAAGCGTTTCATCCGTCACCACAGCCGAACTCACCCCGACGCCACCGTCCGAGCCCTGACCAATCCGCGTATAAACCGGCAGCGCCTCAAAAAAGTTGCGCCCCGAGACCCCATCCAGCCCCGTTCCCGCGCGGTGCTGTTCATTGAAGGCCATCACAAACTCCGCCGCCAGACGGTCCAGCCTCTCCATCTGTTCCGGCACGATCTCATCCCGGATTTCGAGAGCCGCTCCCAGCGACCCGCTGGAAATCTGGTGCGTCACGTCCATCTTCACGTTCTCGTTGCTCATCCAGACGATGTTCTTTTTCAGATCGTTCGTCACGTCCGGTTGCGCGCGCAAGTGATAGGCCTGGGCGCCCGCCACCAGGGGCATCCCCTTTTCGATGAACAAGCTATAGTTGCCGTTCTCGTCCTCGGAAACAGTGACCGGCATCAACTCCGCCAACTGACGCACCCACTCATCCCGTTCATTCTTCAACTCGTTCACGCCGATCTTGTTCTGCATGCTCTCGGCGATCTGCTGATTCAACTCAGCAATGGAGTCCACGATCGCATTCGCCTTCGCGATGCCATTGTCGATCACCAGATCCTGGTTCCGACCCTGCTCCTCCATCTGCTGAGAGAAAAACTCGAAGAGATGGCCGATACTCTCGCCCTGGGACCGCAGGGTCGATCGCTCAGCCGAACCGCTCGGACGAGAGGACAGATCCTGCAGACTGGCAAAGAAATCCTCGAACTCAGCATCCAGCCCCCGGTCCGCCACCTCGTTGAAAAGACTCTCCAGCTCCCGATACGCCATGGATGTCAGGCTCGACCGCGCCGAATCCGACGTCACGTCAATCAGACGCTTTTCAGCGAAGACGTCCAGATTCCGGTCGATAGCCTGGACCGTGACACCCAGACCATAGGGCATGTTCGCCTGGATGAGCTGCTGGCGCTTGTAGCCGGGCGTGTTCACGTTTGCGATATTCTGGGCCGTGATCTGCAAACCCAACTGGGCGGTGTAAAGCCCCTGTTTCGCAATGCTGAGTGTGGTATACAGTGACATATTCGATCCCCTCTTTCTGCTGGCCTCAGGTGGTCCAGTGACGCGAGGGAGCAGAGGCTCGACCCCCACGGCTTTTCGAACCATAACCCGCGACCGACTCCTTCGCCGGAGCCTCGGACACCGCCTGCATGATGAGTCGTACGCTCTCCAGCCCTTGCCGGCAGATGTGGCTGTTCTGATCGTTCATACGACGCAGACCATCCAGACAATCCCGAAGTTCCCCCCGCAGATCCGCCAGAACCCCGGCCATCTCCGGATCGCAAGCCTTCTGGATGCCCTCCAGCGTCATCTCCTCGGCGGAAGCCCCCGAGACACGCGCCACCCGCCGGCAAATGATCTGCCGCGTTTCATCCAACGTCCGAATACGCAAGAGAACTGTTTCCTTCCGGCGCACCAGATCGAGAACGGCCAACGGGTCGCGCCCAGCCAGTGCCTCACGCTCCGACGCGACAAACTGCGCCACCTCGCGGTAAAGCGCCAACTCGGCTTTCAGAGTCTGGATGAGATCAGGAAACAATTCGCCCATGGCTGGAATGGCCGCGGCGGCTGATAGAGAAAAACCTGGAAAAAGGGAAGGGTGGGAACTGCTACTTGGAGCCCTTGCGGGACTGGACCTTCATCGTGGCAGATTCACGAATGGAAGAGTCCACCATCTTCTTCGCGAGAACCTTGCTCTCGACCTGGTAGGAACCCTCGTCGATCAGAGGCTTGATGTTCTCGACTTTCTCGACACGCACATCGGGCAACTGAGCCAGAATCTCTCTGGCCTTGTCGATCTCCCTGTGAGACCCGGAAAGCTCCACTTTGGTAGCCTTCTCCACTTGCGGAGATTGCTCCGCCTTGCCAGCCTGCCCGGCGCGCGAAGGCCCTTTGACTGAGCCCGCCCCGGAAACAGATTTACGCCCCGATATTTTCATGCGTGTCTCTCTTCCTGCATTATCGTCTACTCAGAGGCTACATCGGCAACTATACCACCTGCCTTGAGACGAATCGACACCCATTTCACCCTTTTTCCGCTCCCAGCGGCTTCGCGGATCCCCTTTCTGTACAACAGATTTCCCTACAGGTTCAACTGCGCTTTCAGCACCTCCGTCAGCCCCAGCGCCCCCGACCCTCGACCCGCCGCCCGGGCATATTCCCCATCCAGAAAAGACTCGAAAATCTCCTGTCCCGAACTATCCCCGAAAAGTTCCGATTTCGGCACCGCCGACCGCATCGCCTTCATCATCTCAACCCACAGAACGTTCTGGAACTCGTTCAACAAGCTGTCGGTATCTTCAGCCTTTCCAGTTCGTTGCGGGAGACCTTCGGCCGTGGATACCCCTCTCGGTGACAGAACACCGGCCAAGCGAGGATCGAAACCAACTGGAGACAAACCCGACATGTGTTTCCCCTTTTACAAAGTGTGGGACCAGCGCCTGACCAGTCGGTGTGATCCAATCAATTCGACCTACATTGCCACCAGTTCGGCCTGAAGAGCGCCACATTCCTTCAGAGCCTGAAGAATAGAAATAATGTCCCTCGACGAGACCCCAAGAGCATTCAGCCCCCTGGCCACTTCCCCGATAGTCACCCCTTCTTGCAGAACCCCGAAC
>JABMPG010000737.1 GCA_013203855.1 bacterium | reverse complement strand
CATCGCCAGCAGGATCAGCCCCACCCCCGCGAGCTGAATTCCCAGGCCCAGAATCCCCGTCTCAAGCAGAATTTTGTACGTCATCAGAATGAACGTCGCCCAGAGAAACACTCGCCAGACGAAGTCCACATAGTCATAGGCGGGCTGCACCAGGTCCCCCACCTGAAGATCAAACCCCACGCCGACCGAGCTGCCCTCGACCAGGGCGAGCGCCGCCTTCACCGCCGACACGGCCGCAAAGCCCTTCACGTTATCCTCGAGCGCCTCGTCCACCAGTCCCGCGCTCTGCTCCTGAAGATACCCATGCAGAAGCAACCGCCCGCACGGCGCCGGAAACACCAGAAGCAAGGCGCCCAACAGGCACAGAAACGCCCCCACCGCGATAGCCGTTTGTCTGGAATTGAAGTTTTTGAACTGCATCCGGGCTCAGACTAAGACCAGAGATGATTTCGATCTTTGCTACTCTTGGATTGTACCCAACGCCGGAGTCGTTCCCAACCTTATTCTTTCCAGAGAGGCACGTACCTTGGACTGCTGAAGCCACGCTTCCCGTTCCTTTTCGAAGAATGGTCCTCTCCCACGAATTCCTTCTCAGCGCGCACAGGCAGCATGGCTGCCCTGGAGGAATCTCGGGGCATGGCTTGCGCACTCTCAAAACGCCGCCGCGCGCGATCACATTCGTCCTTGAATCTGAGTTCTATCGTTGAATTTTCACCACTGCCGATGTCGCCTCGACGGGCAGGTCGATCTGCCAGAGGGACTCGCCCACCGGTTTGACCTCGCCCGCGGGCCTTTTCGGCGTGCCCGACTCGCTCCAGAAGAGAACCGGGCCGCTTTCCTCCACCCGCAGGATCAGTTCGTCGTTGGTGGCGCCGATCACTTCGATCGACGCGGGAGACAGGTATTTGTCGGACCGCCCGATAGGCGCCCAACCTGACCGAATGGGGCAGAGCAGGGCGAACACATCGTCGAACTTTTCCAGGCGCACCGGGTAGGGCGTCTTGTCGAGACGATGGGCGACGGCGGCTTTCCAGTCGTAGAGGATCAGGCCCTCTTCCGGGAGGTCCCACTCCGGTTTGCCATCCTGCAACATCCCGCCGGCGTGGCGGTAGTCTTTGATGGAAAAACTCCCCTCCACGGGGTTTTCCGGATCGGTGAGATTGTATCCCGCCACGGCCGCGCAACCGTTGGGCAGGGGCGCGATCACGCGGTAGAACTCCGCCTGGTCCATGGGATCGATGAAGACGCTTTCCGGCAGGGGCACCGCCGGGGCAAGGGTTCGGAGGAGCCGGCCGTCCTCGTAGCACAGGGGCATGAGGCTTTCGCGACGGAGCGCCGCCGGGTCGTCGGAGAGGTAAACCGGGCCGCCGGACAGGGCCTTGGAGATGGCCATCATCTCGCCCGCGACAGGGTCGTTGGCGTGGAACATGTCATGGTCGCACCAGACGGTCTGGCCCATCCAGAGGCTGTTGGCGTAGGAGTTGTAGAGGTGGAACTTGGCGCGCCAGAGGTCCTCTTTCTTGTAATCTTCGCTGCAGCGGGTCACGTTGCCGATGCGCGTGTTGAAAACGCAGGAGTGGTTGTGGGCCATGCAGTTGATCAATCCGTCCAGGTGCCGGGCGCAGGCCTGCTCGAGGGCCTGGCTGTTCTGGGTGGAATGCCGGATGGCGTTGGCCGCCCCCTTGTGCATAGCCGTGTTCTTGGCTTGGTTGTCCACCTTGACATAATCGAACCCCGCCACGCGGGTATGGCCGATGAAGGCGTCGTAGAAGGCGACCGAGGAAAGAAACCCGTCGCTGGGCTGAAGTGCCCCGCTGGGAACGGGGGACAGGTGAGAGTTGATCTCCCCGCCCAGCTCGTTCTGAGGATTGATCCCATCCCAGTAGCCGTTGAAGTTCAGCCACAACCCCATCCAGCGGATCTTGTCGCTCTTCTTCCGGTCGGTCAGCGGCTTCCAGCCGTTCGGGAATTTCTTCGGATCCGGGTCGAATTTCGTGATATAGCGCTTACCCTCGTACTCGATATGACCGTCATCGATCAACGCGTAACGAATCGGAATATCGGAGTTCTCGATCTTGTCGAAGGCGTCTCCGAGAATCTCCTCGCTGATGTCTTTCTTGTACTCCTCCCAGCTGCACCAGCCCAGATAGGTGAAAATCTCGGGATAGTGCTTCTCGGTGCGGGGACGCGTCGAGAAAGCAACCGTCGGGTGACCAAGCGCCGTCCGCCACGCCTGCTCTACGGCACGATACACGTTGCCATCCACCGCCCACGCCAGAACGGGCAGATCGCCGTGGAAGGGCTCGGTTCCGAGGTGCCCGGCCTGGATGATCAGTTTCCCGTCGCGGCCGACGAACCACGCATAGCTATCCTTCCCCGTCATCGGCACAAGCGCGAGAAACCGGTCGTTGTGCAGGCGGATCACCAGAAAAATCCCGCCCAGTTTCGCCTTCTGCCAATCCCGCATCGCGCCGGGCTGCGCCTGGTTGAAGCCATCCGGAAAGGGAACGTGTTCCGGCGGGTAATTGATGGGCCGCTTCTGGCAGCCCGCGAAATAGCACGCTTCCGAAAAGGGGAAAGTCAACTCGTACTCGGCCAGCACGCCCTGATCGTCCGGATCGCCCGAAAAACCTTCCACGCAAAACACGCCTGTCTCGCGCCCCTTCTTGATCTCTGCCAGAACATCGAACTGCTTCATGTCGTCTCTCCTCCACTCAAATTCTCCAAAGGGGGATTTAGACCGTTTTCACGGTTTTCCGTCCACAGTAAAAAGAACGACTCGCACCTTGGCGGGAAGATCTGTTATTCCTGACCGAACTCAACCACCCCCCGAACCGCTGCCGCCCCAGGCCTGCGGACCTCGACGTCACATCGAATCGGTTGATCCAAGGGCAACGGATAGACAATCCATTCGTAGGGATACTCGCCCGTAACCACTTCCTTCTGACCGGAAGGACCACTTAGACGGAACCTCACCTCGCCCCCTTCCACTGGCTCATTGACCAGCACCACGT
Organism: bacterium; assembly: GCA_013203855.1. Lineage (GTDB taxonomy): Bacteria > Sumerlaeota > Sumerlaeia > UBA8349 > UBA8349 > JABMPG01. The sequence continues at coordinate 1,597 of JABMPG010000737.1, read as the reverse complement.
AGAGCCCATCGCTGCCGAACGGGGACCGGATCCGGAAAGCGTGCAGATCTCCCCACGGCGCACCCAACTTCTCCAGCACATGCCCCTTCTTTAGAGGAGGCACGCTCGGCCAACCCTCTCTCGGCTCGGTCGGGATCGATATAGCCACGACCCCCTTCGCAGGCACGGCAATTCTCTCGGGAACGCGCATCTCCTCTCTCGGCTCAGCCGTTCCTCCTTCATAAATCCGGCAAGCCGCGTCCATCCGAACCCCCGTCAGACCGGCATCCACCTTCACCGGAACACCCAGGGCCTCTTCCGTCTGGTTCATCAGGATCAGCCAGAACCGATCCCCGCTGCTCGCCGCGAGCCAGTCCACGTCCTTGGTCCTCGGATCGTAAAGGCGTCGATCCAGCCAGAGAACCGCGCCGTCTTCGCCATAGATCGAGCCGGGCTTGAGGCCGTAGACGCGGTTGTTGAACCAGACGTAGCCGCGCTGTTTGACCCACGGGAAGGAGATACGCCCGTTGGAGCGAACGATGGCCTGCTCGACGAGGAAGTCGAGCGCGAAGGCGAGGTGCGGCGGGATGTGGTGATAGTAGAATTCCGTGATGTCCGGCCCCTCGTACGGATACCGCGGCTGATGGGGCAGGTCGGTGAAATCAGGCAGATAGTATCCGGGATAGTTCGCGAATCGCCCGATGACTGCATTCCGAGCGTAGGTCCGGAGAATCTCGCGTCCCGTGTGGCGATAGACACGCAACTGGTGGGGCGCGAAGTTGGACATCATGATGTTCATGCACGTGTCGCGTCTCGCGTTGAAGTACGTGCTCGGGTTCTCGAGACTCAGGCCGTTGGGCGAGACCTGCCAGGCGGGGACCCGCTTCTCGGGAAACGCGTCCGGTCCCGGGGGAAAACCAACTCGGAACGGGATGGGACCCTTGTGCCGGTCGTTGTCAACCGAAGTAAGGGGCATCCGGCTCCCCGGATTGACGATGAATTCTCCGTTCGGAATCGGGGGGTGGGACCACTGCCCGGCAGTGTTGCAGAACGCGCCGAGTTCGGCCACCTCGAGATACTCCTTCTTCCCTGTCACCTCATAGAGGCCGACCAGGTCGTACCAGTAGGGCGTGTAGTTGAAATTGTAGAAGGTGCTGAAAGGGATGGGCTGCTCGTGGCGCTCCAGGAAGTTCGTGCGGACGAAGGCATCCGCTTCTTCCGTGACCTGCTTCAGGAGTTCCGGGTCCGGCCGATATCGCCACTGCGCGAAATGCGTGGACCATGCCTCACCGCGTATTGACTCGGCTTCCGGGCCCTGGGGGAAGATGAATTCTTCGAGCCACGGGTTTAGGGCGTTGAGCAGCGCATCCACACCCTGCCAGTGGTTGGCGTCATAGAACAACGTGGGGACGTTCAGCTGTTGGTGAACCGGAACACCCAGGCGATTCACCCCGCCCCGAATGATGTCGCTCCTCGTGCGGGACAGCGTGAAAGCGATCGTGGGCAGGGCCCGCCGCGCATAGAAACCCTCATCGCGCGTGAGAATCGCGGCCGATATCACCGCCAGAGGGGCGGCCTGCTTACTCATGTTCGGCGTCTCGATGTCCCAGAAGCCCTT
>JABMPG010000736.1 GCA_013203855.1 bacterium | reverse complement strand
GGGTCGGGGTGACGAGGTCGCGGAAAAGGTTGATCTGGCCAAGCTGGCTGTAGCGATCTCCCTGCCGCTCGGCGGGCTTGATGTTGACCGTGCCGGTCGCCGGGTCGTATTCTGTCTCCGCGGCGGGGACCTCTGAATCGGGACTTCCGTCAGGAATAGCGGCCACACCATCTTTCAGAGTCGCCTGCAGCACGGCTGCGGGCACCTCGATTTCGGGGGGGCCGACCAGCTGCTGGTATCCCATGAGGCTGACGACAGCCACGATGGCAAGAAGAAGAAGCCCGTTGATGATCCAGTCGATTCGATTCCGCATAGGTTGCGCCCTTTCGGCGCCTTTCCGGTCTATTTATTGGAGGTCCTCGGTCCGGATGACCTTGGCCAGACTTACCGTCATCATCAGTCCCCGCCGGGACAGATTCTCAATTTTAAGGGAGAGGATGATCAGGTCCCGTTCGGCGAACTCCTTGAGAAGTTCGGTGATGGTGCCCAGGTTCCCGCTGACGTTTCGCACGGGGAGGACCACGAAGGAGAAGCCCGCCACATCCGGGATTTCATTCGACGCAACGGTGCCTAGGTCGGGCTTGGGCAGTTTCAGGGACTTGAAAAGCTTCTCCATGTCTTCGGTGAATGCCCGGTCGGGCCGTTTGCCTTCGGATGGCCGGGAGACCGCACGATCCAGACCTTGGTAAGCTGTGTCGGTCTCTTCGGCCTGCTCCAGAACCTTGCTCTGGTCGCGCAGTTCGCGGCGGGCCCGGTCCAGCCGGTCATTCACGTCCTGGTATCTCTCGATGTACCCTTCCAGGACGCCAAACCAAGCGCCCACGCCGACGATGACCAGAACGGTGACAGCCAGAATGACCTTCTCACGGGGTTGAAGTTGTCGGCGGATCGGGCTCATAGATGCCTCAGCGGCGTTTCTCCTGCTGGGGGGTAAAGAAACACTGGACGGTGAACCCGACGGGCTTTACTCCCGTGGGCAGAGGGCGGTCTTCGACTCGGGTGCTCTGGATCATCACCGAATTGAAATGTCCCGATTCCTCGAGACGCGAGGTGAAGCGGTTCAGATCCTCATAGGAGAGGGCCGAACCTTCGATCTTCAGGCCGCTATCCGCGGCATATCCGAATGACCGGACCGTCACCCGCATGTCGCCAGAGTTGAACAAATCCTGCCAGCCGCTCATGTCGTTAAGAATAGCCAGAGCGGAGCCTTCGGCGGAGGCGTGTCTGGCCAGGATGGTCACCACGTTCTTGCGATAAAGCACCTCTTTTTCACGCTGGCTGCTCTTTCTGAGAACCTTCTGGACTTCGGTCAGTTCTCTTTCCTTCATGGCGAGAAACTGGAAGGCATACAGGGCGATCACGACGATCACGAGTATCGCCAGAGCAGCCGTCATGGCCAGGGACCGGTGGCGGCGCGCCTGGACCCGACGGAGGAGGTAGCTCGGAGGCAACAGGTTAATCCGGATGGCGTCCGAATCGATCTCCCGCGCCACCGCTCCGGCCCCCATCACATAGGCCGAAGGAGGAAACTCCAGATTTGCCGCCTCGTCCACTTCCAGCCCCTCGGCGAAGGCCTTCAACTCGACGGGTTCAGTGCCTAGCCGGTCATTGAAAAGCCGGGCCAGATCGGGCAGATGCGCCCCGATGCCCGAGATGAAAACCTGGCTGATCCGCTCGCATTCGGACTCCCGCCGGGCGAAGTCATGCGTCTGAGAAATCGCCTTGACCAGGCTGTTGGCCCATTTCGCCCCCGAGGGCAAAGCAGGAGCGGCCTTCTCCTCCACGTCCAGGTCGTGAACCTCGGCAGCCTGTCCGTTCTCCTCTTCGCCAAGAAGGCGGATCTTTTTCAGGTCGTCGAGCGTGGGGGAAAAAGGCTGTGCGCCATCCGCCGCCATGAGTTTGTCGATGCCCAGGGGCACGCTGCGGGGGAAAATCGGCAGGCCTTCGTGCAGAACAGTGAGATCGGTGGCGGCGTGGCCGATGTTGATGTGAATAACGGTCGGATGGGTTTCGGGATTCCAGGCCCCGCTGTGACGCAGGGCGTTGGCGAGAACCGTCGTGGAGACCTCCAGAGAGGTCACGCGGACTCCCGCGGAGTTGAGCAGGTCGATGATGTCCTGGGCGCGCGGCCCGTCCACCGCCGCGAAAAGAACCTGGGAGCCCTTCAGTCCCTCGCGTCTGAGGATGTGATGGGAAACGATATGACGCTCGACGTTGAAGGGAATATGGCGCTCGGCCTCGAACTGGGCCATCTCCGCCAGCTCGGCGGGATCGTCGGAGGGCAGGGTCACAATTCGAAGAGTGACCCACTGCTTCGGGATGACCACGAGGGCTTCGCGGGTCTTGGTATTGATCGTCTTGAGGGCCTGCCGGATAGCGGATCCGTTTCGCTGGACCGCCGCGGCGGAATGAGTCTTCTCGCCCGAAAGGGCCTCATACTTCTCTTGGGGAACGACCAGAACATTGCGAAGGGCATGGTCACCCCGGGCTTCCTGCCAGTGGAAGATCCGGCAAAACGAGTCTTGGAATTCTATGACGATCATGTGATCCGATGCCGGCGCGGTCGATTTGGCCTTTCAGACGTTGTTCCAACTGGAGAAATACACGACAGGCACGACGTAGACGGAGACCGCCTGTCCGTCTTCCCGTTCGATAGTCTGGATTCGATAGCCGGGAAGCGGGTCCTCCTCTTCCTCTTCCTCGGAGAGTTGATAGGGGATGACGGAGCGCTTGCACCCGACGATCAGGCGCGTGGTGGGCACGGGACGATCCAAATCGCGGGAGCCGGAGTTTCGCGCCCGCCGCTCGGGCTGTCCGGTCCGGGCCTCGCAGAAAATGGTAAAGAAGTCGGACTGGGTTGTCAAGGGAACCACCTGTTTCAACTTCGCAAGGAGCGGAGCGTTGAAGTCCGAAACCTGTCCCAGGTCCGCCAGATTCTTGAAGGCGCGGTCGTTGTTGATATCGTCCGCCCGGGAGCCCTGCCGATGGGAAATCAGATCGTCCGCCAGGTCCTCCCCCGAACGAAGACTACCCGTGGCCGCGGCCAGGATCGCGGTCAGGCACTCGCGGCGGGCGGTATTGATATTGAGCCGTCCTCCGCTGACGGTCAGCAGATCCTTCAGGCCCACCTTTCGATCCCGGCCCCGCCGCTGGGTGCGATCGGGGAAGAAAGGAACCTCTTCCACCTCCTCGGGATCGTAACCATAGTACAGTTCAGCAGTCATGCCGGGAATCTGAAGAAGTTCGTCGAGCGTATCGAACTGAGAATTCTTGGGATAGAAGACATAGGCGCTGCCCGGCGCGGCGTTCTTGTCCTGCTCCAGTTTCTTCGAGTAGAACTCGATCTCGCTGGCGCCTTCGGGACCGGCGGGCTGGTCGTCCTGGTCGATCCAATCCTGGATGGCATTGGCCAGGTCCTGTGCCTCATCTTCGTCCACGTCGAGAAGAACAAACAGGTTTCGCATCACCTCCGGCCAGACCGGGCTCTGATTGTTGATGTTCAGTTTGCTCTCCTCATCGATCACCATCAGCCGATAGATGCCCGCGGGCTCATCGTCGCGGGATAGGACCTCGAACTCGCGGGGCTCGAGAGTGCCTCCCGACCAGATGTCGCCCAGCGCATCGAAGCGTGTCTGCCAGTTCAGGCCTTCGCCGGCGAACATCAGATTATCATTGCGGAGGTCGGTGACTGCACGAGCGATTCCGAGCCGCGCAATATGATTGGCCAGAAAACTGTCGCGATAGGACGACGTCAGTTTCATCTCCACCTTCATCTCGAACGCGAGCGAGTTCGCCAACAAAGCCAGCACGACCACGATCCAAAGGGTCAGGAGAAGGATCACGGCGCGACGAGAGCGGCGATGGCGGACAATGGGGCACATGGCCTATCTCTCCTCCTCGAGCGGCGTCGGCTCGAAATACATCAGGTCGTCCGGAACGAAACCCTCGATGGAAGTGGGAATCCAGATGCGCGTCTCGGCCGTGCGGACCAGCCCCGAAGAACGCGCCTCGCCCCGTTTTTCCCGGATATCTTCCGCCACTTTCATCCGCAAAGCGATATAGCTGGGCAGGCTGTCCGGCTGCCGGCGCTGATAGATGCTGAGTTTCTGCGTAAACTGGGGATCGTCGGGCTGGAGGTTGAAAGCCGGTGTGCGCCGCTCCTTGCTCATGGAATCCCAAGAATCGACTTCCTGCCACCCGTTGGCCGCATAGTAACCGTACTTGATCTCGAACTCGAGCACATTGCGGGCGATCAGTTCCGGATCGGTTTCCACCACCTCCTTCGCGACGAAATACTCGATCTCGAAAGGAGGCCGGAACTGGGCAGGCAATTCGCCAAGGCCGTAGACCTGCATATAGTCGAGGAAAGGCTGGCCGCCTTTTTCAGAGTTCTTCCTCGCGGCTTCATTAATCTCCTGGGCTTGGACCAGATCCTGCCAGAGGTTCGGGTTCAGGTGCATCGGCTGAAAGATCCGCGCACGCTTGCGGAAAAGCCGGTTGTTGGAGAGGAAGTAGTGGACCCGCTCCGCCCCGAGATACGAATTGTCGAAGGTGCCGTCGGAGGGGACATGGCGGGCAAACTCGATGCTGTGGGAACTGCCTTTGAGGCGGAGATTTGCATGGAGGCCCACGAAAGGCGATGTCGGGTCGGTGTCATCGTCCTCACGCTGCTGGATAAGCCCCGGCAGCTGCACGGCCTTGCGGTGCTCCTGGGCGTCGATGATAGGCTGGGGATTGGCGAGAATCGTCCGCTCCAGCAGCTCAAACTTGCGGTTGTAGCCGGTCTCGTAGAAGACGCCATGGAGATCACGGGTCAGCCGGTCGATCACGAAACGCACCTTCTGCGTGATCTCAGCCGCACTTCGCCCCTTCTCGAAGGCGTGGGCCGAAATGTTGAAGCTGTTATAGAGCGCCATCATGCAGATGGCAAAAATCATGACGGCAAGCATGACCTCCAGAAGCGTGAAGGCCGCCCGTTTCCCAGACGAAAAGATCTGTCGGGTGCTCTTCATCATATCACCGTTGGGGCTCCAGATCGTCCCCGAAACTGATTTCGTTGCGGATGCGGGCAGGGGCGGTGAACCGCTCGGAGGAGCTCAAGGCCGTCTCCACCCGCAGGACGCGCAACCGTTTGCCTTCGCGCTGGGCCCGCTGGTTGGCGTAGAACACGTCCAGAGACAGACGGCGCAGACGGCTCAGGCGCCTCACCTCTTCCGCCCGCGAAACCCCCTCGTACGTTAGAATCTCCGGCTCGTAGATCGCATCGTAGGTGAAGCCGGAATAGTCGTCGCCAAAATCGCCCGAGAGATCGCCGGGCTGAGGAGGCTCGAGTTCCCACCGATCCACAAGCCCCTGGGCCAGCATGGCGCCCACGGCCACATTCTCGCTGTGATCCACCGCCTTGAGCGACAACGTGAAGGAACGCAAGACCATCGAAATCGCGATACCCATGATTGCCAGAGAGACGAGCACCTCCAGCAGGACGAAGCCCGTCCTCGGCCAGACGTCGCGGAGAGAGTAGAGTCGGGGGGCTCGAGTCATGCCGGAACATCCTCCACGGACGACTCGTCAGGCAATTCCGGTTCGCGGGGGGCGCCTTCATAGGCCTGGATGGCCCCGGACGCGCCGGAGATCTCAATAGTCATCAAGTTCTTCTTCTCGCCGGAAATCACGATCGTGCTCGGAGAGGCCGATCCGTCTTTGAAGAACCGTATCCGGGCAAGTTCGTCCGCGCCGAACGGATCGGTCGCCGACTCCACCATCTCGAAATGGATGCGCCCCTTCTCGTTATCGAGGTTCCGGACCCCTGCCATACGGTTCGGGGACTGGGAGCGGCGGCGGCTGCCGCCTGGCATCTTCTCCTGTTCCACCTCAAGGACCAATTGATAACGATCCTCGTCGATCCGTATGCGCAGTTCCGTGGCGTGGCTGCGGAGAATTGCCTGCTGACGCCCATATCGCGCGATCTGGACCAGTTCGCGCGCTGCCGCGTTCAGTTTGTTCTTCTCGTAATATCCCCGCATGGAAGGAATCCCGAGGATAAGGAAAATGCCCATTATGACGAGAACGATCATGATTTCGAGAAAGGTCACGCCGCGCGCATTCGTTCGCGGGCCTGCCTTCAGGCTGCTTCCCCGCACCCACCGCCCGAGCACGCTGAAGCGTGGACCACGAACGGGCAGGCCGAAAAGAAGGAAGTCTGGTATCCGATCCCTCATGCTTATTCCGCCGACGGGTCCAGGCTCATGATAGGCAGCATCATGGCGATCACGATAAAACCCACGACCACGCCGAGAACGAGGATGATGATCGGCTCGATCAGGGAAGTGAGAACCTTCAGCGAACGGTCCACTTCGCGTTCGCAGGTCTCCGAAATCTTCAGAAGAACCCGGTCGAGTTGGGCCGTCTCTTCGCCCACGGCGATCATGCTCAGGATGCCATCGGGAAACCAGGGGCTGCCGTGAAGCGCTCCGGCGATATTGCCGCCCTGAGAGACAGCGGGGCCCAGCTTTTCGACTTCAAGCCGGATTACTCGGTTGGAGATCACCTCGAACGTGATTTCCAGGGCCGTAAGGATCGGCACGCCGTTGCGCAGCAGGTTGCCCAGCGTACGGGAGAAAAGGCCCAGTTCTCGTCGATGGATCACCCCGCCCAGAACCGGGATTCGCAGAAGGACCGAATCGTAGAGCCGCCGACCTTCCTCGGTCTTCACAAACCGGGCCATGGAAAAAAGAAAGATGACGAGAATGGTCAGGCCAATCCACCAGTAACCACGGATAAAATCGGTGATCGAGATCATCAACTGCGTGATATCAGGCAAGGTCTGTCCCAGGTCCTGATAGACGCCTGTGATCTTGGGCATGACGACCGTGAGCATGATGAAGATAACGACTGTTCCGGCGAGGGTCATGATAGAGGGATAGGCCATGGCGGCGAGGACCTTTCCCTTCAGTTCCTCCTCGCTTTCGGCGAAATCTGCCAGGCGCTGGAGAACGTCGTCGAGCATGCCACCCGCCTCGCCGGCGCGAACCATGGCGATGGCCAGCGGGCTGAACGCCTTGGGGTGGCGGCGTATCGCCTGGGCAAGCGAATCGCCGGACTGAACGCTCTTGTTGATGTCGCTCACAATCTCGCGGAGCATCGGATCCTGAGATTGAGCCAAGATAATGGCCAGAGCCTTGACCAGAGGAATACCCGCGCCGACAAGGTCTGCTAACTGCCGATTGAAACTGACCAGATGCCGCGTGGGCACCCGCCCCCGCAGCGCGGCCAGGCTTATCCCCTGGCGACCCTTAGGCGTCACATCCTCAACCCGGATCGGGAAGTACCCCATGGTCTGCAAGCGCCCGATGACAGCCTGCCGATCGTCGGCATCCAAAGCGCCTTCGATCCTCTCTCCTTTGCGGTCGCGAGCAATGTAGGTGTATTTCGGCATGGTGGATGGGAAGACGCCTCTACGTTTCTTTCTGGAATGTGCCTGCCATGCTCTGGCGGACGGGAAGCATGGCTTCCCTCAACAAGGCTGGAGCATGACTCCAGCACGCCCAAAACTATTTGGTTACAGGCTGCTGAGTGCTGCTCGCCGCTTCTTCCACGCTCAGATCCGTCTCCATCGTCACGCTGAGGACTTCCTCGATGGACGTCACGCCCTCTTTGATCTTCTTCCAGCCGTCGTGGCGCATGGTCTGCATCCCGAGACGAACCGCCTCGTGACGCAGAATGTCCGTCGGAGCACGTTCAACGATGAGGCGGCGGAAGCTTTCCTTCACCTCGACCATCTCATAGATGGCCGTCCGGCCCTGGTAACCGCGATATCGACAGGCTTCGCAGCCCCGGGGACGATAGAGATGAAAGGAATCCTTCGGATCCCGGGTCACATTGACACGGTTCAGAAGTTCATCGGATGGGGTAAAGGGCTCTTTGCACTCTGGACAGAGAACGCGCACCAGGCGTTGGGCGATCAGACCCTCCAGGGACGAGGACACCAGGAAAGGCTCGATGTCCATATCCAGAAGACGCGTCACCGCGCCCACCGCATCGTTGGTGTGCAGCGTGCTGAAGACCAAGTGGCCGGTGAGAGCCATCTGGATCGAGATCTCGGCCGTCTCGCCATCGCGAATCTCACCGACAAGCAGAATGTCAGGGTCCTGCCGCAGGATAGCGCGCAGGCACCGCGAGAAGGTGAGCCCAATGCCCGGATTGACATTGATCTGGGTCACGCCCCGCATTCGATACTCGATCGGATCCTCGGTAGTGATCAGCTTCTTCTCGGACGTGTTGATCTCGGAAAGGCTGGCGT
>JABMPG010000735.1 GCA_013203855.1 bacterium | reverse complement strand
TCTCACGACATCCTTCGCATTCCCGGCCGACTGAAGGCCGTTGAGGTGTTCGTCCACTTCGGCATTGGCCGCAATCTCTTCGTCACGCGGTCTATCTGACATGAGCCCCCCCACCTGCTGATGTTTGGACCCCTTGAGCCCTCTCTCTTTTTGCCCAAAATCAGGTCGCATTCAAGCGAAAACGGCTGATCCTCCCGATGAGTCTTGAATATAACGCGTGAATCCGATAAAAAACGAGCGGTGGCGCTGGGAAAACCGCCCGAGCCACCCGGCCAAAAAGACAAATCGATGAAAGCATCCCACCATGTCCCAAAAACCTGAAGTAAGAACCCGCATCGCCCCCTCCCCCACCGGGGATCCCCATATCGGCACCGCCTACATGCTCCTCTTCAACTATGCCTTCGCCAAAAGCCAGAGAGGCAAAGTCGTCCTTCGCATCGAGGATACCGACCAGGCGCGATGCACCCCCGAATCCGAAACCGCGATTCTCAAGTCCCTGGGATGGCTCGGGATTCAATGGGACGAAGGCCCCGACGTGGGCGGCCCCGCCGGCCCCTATCGCCAGAGCGAGCGGACGGACCTCTATCGCAGCCACTGCCAGATTCTGATGGACCAAGGCCATGCCTATCGCTGTTTCTGCACCCCTGAGGAATTGGCGGCCCGTCGGCAAGAGCGTCGCGAACAGAAACAGTCCACAGGCTACGACGGATTCTGCGCCGAATTGCCCTCCGAAACCGTCCAGGCCAACCTCGACGAAGCCAAGCCTTTCGTCATCAGGATGCGAACCCCCAAGTCCAGCGAATGCCTCCTTCAAGACATGCTTCGGGGAGAAATCGCCATCCCTTGGGAGAATGTCGACGACCAGGTCCTCCTGAAGTCCGACGGATTTCCAACCTATCATCTGGCCAACGTGGTGGACGACCACCTCATGTCCATCACCCACATCTTCCGGGGCGAAGAGTGGATCAGCTCCGCCCCCAAGCACAAACTCCTCTACCAATACTTCGGATGGCAGATGCCCCAACTCTGCCATCTGCCCCTCCTTCGCAACCCGGACAAATCCAAACTTTCAAAACGCAAAAACCCGACCAGCATCCTCTACTACCGCCAAGCCGGATTTCTCCCGGAGGCCCTGGTGAATTATCTCGGACTGATGGGCTATACCCTCCCGGACGAGCGGGAAATGTTCACCCTCCAGGAGATGGTCGAGACTTTCGACCTCAAGCGAATCAGATTGGGCGGGCCGATTTTCGACGTGCAAAAACTCACGTGGCTGAACGGGCGCTACATCCGGGAGAAGCATTCCGTCGATCAGCTCCTCGCGCGCCTCACCGAGTGGTTCCTGAACGACGAGACATGGAAGAAAATCCTCCCCCTGATTCAGCCCCGCGCAGAAAAACTCACCGAAATCCTCCCCCGGCCCGCCTTCTTCTTCGCCGACATGGTCGAATATTCCCCCGAGAACTTGGTCCCAAAGTCCTACAAGTTTCAGGCCGAGACCCTTCCCGCCGATCTCGATCAAGAACCGGACCCCGGCCTTATGACGGCCCGCCTTCTTCGGATCGTCCAGTGGGAGATGGAGAAGATCCGCTCCTGGAAAGCAGAGGCGCTCCAGCAGTGCTTCGTGAACGTAGCGGAGAAGGAAGGCCTGAAACTGCGCGACGTCGTCAAGCCCTTCTTCCTGGCGATCAGCGGCTCCCCCACCTCAACACCGCTCTTCGAGAGCATGGCCATTCTCGGCAGCGACATGACCCGACGGCGGATACAACATGCCCTGGATAAGTTGGCCGAAACGGGGCACGTCATTTCCAAGAAAAAAGAAAAGGCCCTCCAGGAGCACTATCAGAAAACCTACGGCCCCAATATATAGAAAGCCGGCCCAGACCCCAAAAGTCCGAACTCGCGTATGATCACGAAGTTCAACAAACCTTCCCGTTCCGCCGATACGTCAAGAAACGGCTTGCCATCAGCCGTGGACTCGGAGAAACTGAAAAGGCCTGAGGTCAGAAGGCCGCACGCCACCCCGCACATCTGCCCGAAACGAAGAAACCCGACCCGAGCCATGTGGTCTTATCTGAAATCACAACGACATTCCCCCGCTTTTGTCGCGGCCTGTTTTCTGGCTGGCTGGCTCCTGTTCTACCTCCTCCTCCGGGCCATGCAGCCGGCGCTTGACAACCCCACCGGCGGGGCCTGGCGAAGCGCCGAGAACTTCTTGGCCATCGCCGCAGCCGCGGATCAGCCCGATATCCCTCTCCTCGAGCGCGAATACAAGATCTTCAACTGCCCGTCGATTTCCGTGCAGGCACTGGGGAAACTGCTCGAAGAAGACTGGGGGCTCGAGCTAGACTCTCCGGGGGTCGCGCCCTCCCTCAAATTGGAAGGCCCCCGTTACGGCGGCCGATACGTCGCGGCCATCCTGATCGACCTCCTGAGACCTCACGGCTACGGCTTCTTCCGCCAACGTGACACAATTCACCTCGTCGAGGCCCAGATTCGCGAAGACCGCCGCGAACGGCCCGGAATCGGCGCGATCAAGACATGCCGCTACCAGACACGACTCCGGGCGGCAGCGGGAGAACCGATCGACCTATGGATCGAGAGCGAGCCGCTGATCAGGCTGCGAATCACCGCTCAACCTCTATTCGGCGAAACCACAGAGAAAACACCCGAAGTGGGAATCCTTCTGGAGGGACGCCACAATCAGCGGAACTGGTTCCACCACAGCGTGGAAACACGGCTGGAACAACCCGTCACGATGGAAACCAAGGGACGCCACCCAGTCTGGTGCCTCATCAAACCGACGATGGTGACCGAACAGGAAGTCATCCTGGAAGTGGAGTTCTCCTATGAAGCCAGTCTCCCCAACGCCTAATCGAACGGGTGCAGCGCTGGCCCTGCTCATACTGCTGGTACCCGGCCTGATGGCGCACGCCCAGATCCCCTATGGCGGAAAATATCCACCCTTCGCACTCACCGTGCAGCCCGCGAAAACCGAATACTGGACAGGCGAGCCGATAGTGGCGACGACGAGGATCGTCAACTGGCTCGGTCCGGCGGTTCGAATCACCGCCTATTTCGGCCTCGCCGGAGCACCCACGCGCCTTTCCATTATCGACGAAGGAATCCCACGCGAACCCTACCGCGCATATCACAACATAGGACCGGTAAGCACTTCGGAATATTTTCTCCAGTACGGCAAGGCCCATGAATTCCGAATCCCCCTTCTCTATGAGAAGGACTCTCCCTCTCACCTGGCTTTTGAGAAACCTGGAGAATATCGACTGCGTCTCGAGCAAGACATCACCTATCAGAACTACTACCACATCGGGACCGGGTTTGAGCCCTATCTCCTCGAAGGAATATCGCGTCCCTTACAGGTAATCGCCCCCCCCCCGGAGGGCCGCGCGGCATTCCAACTCCTGCGAACTCATCCCCTGGCATTCCGGGACATGAACCGCCTACTCGCCTCTCCCGGATATCTCTGGCTGCACGAGAAAATCTGGAAAGAGCACCCCGAAACACCTTACGCCCCCTGGTGCCTGCACGCGGCCGCCACACTCTCCGATCGCCTCGGAGAAATGGATCCGGCCCAGTTTGATCAAGCCAAGAAACTCTATGCCAAACTCCTCGAAACGTATCCGGATTACCCATTTCGCGATCAGGTGCGCGTCCGGCTGGCCGAACTTCTCTACGAGGATGCCCAGGTGGACCGGGCGGTTGCTCTGATCGAGGCGACACTGACGGACGACGAAGACAATCTCTACCGGTTCCGCCATTCCCCAATGATGAAACCGATCTGGCGAAAGGTCGTCAACCGCCTCAACGTCCTCAACATCCTCTCCTGGCAATGCTACGGCGTGACCCGGATCACCGACACATACTTCCAGCTCAGCGTGGAACCTGAACTGGCGGAAGACTGATCCGCCATGGCAAGCGGCGCCGAAACACCGGGTGCGCTAGCGGTCGCAATGAGTGGCGGGGTGGACAGCTCAGTCGCCGCCTGGCTACTCGCACGTAAGGGCTACACCCTCACAGGCGTTCATATCCGAATGTGGACGGCGAAAGATCCGACCGCTTGCGCCCGGCAGGACCGAAATATCGCCGACGCACAACGGGTCTGCGACCGGATCGGCATTCCGTTCGAACTCGTCGATCTTCGGGAAGCATTTCAGATCGAAGTGGTCGACCCTTTCCTCCAGGCCTATCGAGAAGGCCGCACACCCAATCCGTGCATCATCTGCAACCCCCGGATCAAAATGGGACGTCTCCTCGAATGGGCCCGGGAGCGAGGCCTCGCCGGGGTCGCCACCGGTCACTATGCCCGGGTGGGTCGAAACGCGAACACGACTCGCTGGGAACTCCGCCGGTCCGCCGATCCCTCCAAAGATCAGACCTACTATCTGTACCGCCTCGAACAAGAGCAACTGGCTCGATTCCATACTCCCGTCGGCGAATACACAAAGGACCAGATCCGCACGATCGCGACCAACAACGACCTCCGGGTCAGCCACAAGGAAGAAAGCCAGGACATCTGCTTCATTCCCGACGACAACTACCGCCGCTTTCTCGAAGAAACAATCGACGACTTGCCTCCCGAAGGACCGATCGTAAATCGCGAAGGCAAGGTGTTAGGTTCCCACTCCGGCATCCACCGCTACACAATCGGCCAACGCCGTGGCCTCGGGGTAAGCAACCCAGCTCCCCTCTACGTGCTTAAAATCCGCCCGGCCGAGAATACAGTGGTGGTCGGCGAAAAGGAACACCTCCAGGCGGAAGGCCTGGAGGCGCGAAATATCGTCTGGGGGGCCTTGCCAGAATTGAAAGAAAAAACGCGGCTCCGCGTCAAAGTCCGCTACCGCTCCACCGCCGTACCCGCTTGGGGCGAGCCAGCCGCGGAAGGCGTGCACATCCGCTTCGACGAGCCTCAACGAGCCATCACCCCAGGCCAATCCGCAGTCTTCTACGATATGACCGACGACCTGGTTCTTGGCGGAGGCTTCATCGAAAAAGCACTCTCAGAGTCTCAGCCGTAAATCTCCCCCACGGACCGTTTCAGATTCTCGAAACCCAGCCGAATTCCCGTCAGCGGCTCTTCCATTCCCTCGAATTCGATCGACAGAACGCCGTCGAAGCCAGCTCTCTTCAGAATGCGCAAGCACTGGCGGATGGGCACATCACCGTGACCAATGATGGCGCCGCGGAAGAAATTCCCTCCCCTCGAAATGCCCCAGCCCTCGCCGGGATAGGGCAAAGTGCCCGGCTTAAGATGGAAATCCTTAGCGTGAACGTGAAAGGCGTACGGAGCGAGCAGCCCGACCGCCCGTCCCGGATCGTCATCGGCGCAGATAAAGTTGCCCATGTCGATGAGCGCGCCAAAATTCGGATGGTCCACCGCACAGATCAACTGCTCGACCCGGGCGCTGTCCTGACAGAAAAAGCCGTGATTCTCGACCATCGTCCGAATCCCCCTGGAAGCGGCGAACTCCGTGACCGCCCGACACCCCTCGGCAACGCGAGGAACAGCAGCCGCGAAACTCTTCGCGCCCGGATTCTCCGCAAGAAAACCCCGCGTAGCATCGTGCCGCATCCCCGGAGTGCCAAGAATCTCCGCCACACACACTTCCTCCTTGACACGCTCGACCTCAGATTCAAGATCGCCACCCGAACCGTTCAGAAAATCGGCGCCGATCGTGTAGTTCGTGATCTGGAGCCCGACGCGATCGCATTCCTCCCGCACCTTCGGCGCAAACGAGAGAGGCGTTTCACCTTCGGGCAATTCGAAAGTGGAAAACTCGATCACATCAAAACCCAACTCCTTCGTCTTCGCGATGACGTCAAGCTGGGACATCGCGCCGCTCCGCACGAGGCGAACGAAACTGTAGGAACTCACTCCGAGTTTCATCTGGATCTCCTTGGTAAAGCCAGGAATATGAGAACAGAAACACCCTACGACGAACCAAAAAGCGACGGGCAAACCACACAGTCAATGAATGTTTCGCCTTGGATCAAATCTCGCGG
>JABMPG010000734.1 GCA_013203855.1 bacterium | reverse complement strand
GGCTCAGCCCTGCTGGGCGTAGATCTTTTTCATGTCCTCGAGGGTCATGGGCGCGAAATCCTTCGCGTGTCCGGCCTGCCCGAAATCCTTCACCTTCCCCAGGATCACCTCGTACAGAGCGTCGCGGGACGGGCCCAGGTACTTGCGGGGGTCGAATTCCTCGGGCTTGGTGGCGAAGACTTTGCGGATGGCGGCGGTCACGGCAAGCCGTCCGTCGGTGTCCACGTTGATCTTGCGCACACCGCGCTCGATGCCGTACTGGATATCCTTCATCGGAATACCCATCGCGGCCTTCATTTTGCCGCCATACTGGTTGACCGCCGCGACCAGCTCCTGCGGCACACTTGAAGATCCGTGCATCACCAGCGGATAGTTCGCGTACCCCGCGTCAGCCAGGTTTTTCTCGATCTTCTCGATCCTGTCCAGGGCCAGCGCGGGCGGAAGGGCGTTGCCGTCCTTGTCGTAGCGCATGGTCTTGTAAGCGCCGTGGCTCGTGCCGATGGCGACCGCCAAGGCATCGCAGCCGGTCCTCTGCACGAAGTCAACGACTTGTTCGGGGTCGGTCAGGTGGGTCGTGTCATCGGCGGCCAAGCCGGCGCCGTGGCCGTCCTCGATGCCGCCCAGAGCGCCCAACTCGGCCTCGACCGTGACGCCGCGGGCGTGGGCGTACTCGACGACGCTGCGGGTGGTCTCGACGTTGTATTCATAGGAGGCGACCGTCTTGCCGTCCGCCTCGAGGGAGGCGTCGATCATGACCGAGGTGAAACCCAGGCTGATTGCCGTCTTGCAGGTTTCCAGGCTGTTGCCATGGTCCAGGTGCATGACCACGGGAATGTCGGGGTTGTCGATCACGGCGGCTTCCATCAACTTCTGCAGGTACACCAGATTCGAGTACTGCAGGGCGCCCCGGCTCGCCTGAATGATCACGGGCGACTGGGTTTCGGCGCAGGCCTTCATGATCGCCTGGATCTGCTCCATGTTGTTGACATTGAAAGCGCCGACGCCGTAGCCACCCTTGGCGGCTTCGTCAAGCAGTTGTTTCATCGGTACAAGTGGCATTGTTTTCTCTCCCTGGTGCAATGTTTTCGGGCCGAAGAGCCCGTCTGATTCCGTACTGCGCCTGTCCGGATCCTTCACATACCAACTCCGGACACGTGGCCCGGCGAGGATGACAAAGCCTGTCCCTATTGTCAAAAGGAAAATGAGAACCGGGCGAACGGCAGACAGGGACTTCGCAAAAGTCCGCCACACCTGCAAGCGCAGGTCGTTTGTGGCGCTGTCGCCCCGGCGGCCCACCCCCCCTGCACCCAAGGACCAGATTCCAAATCCCGATACCCCAGCCCCGGCATCTCACAAGAGAAAGGCCGGACCCCTTTCGAGGCCCGGCTTTTCCCTTCCATAGACGCGCCGGAGGGACGGCGGCTATGCGACGATATCGACCAGCACTCCCAGAACCTTGTCCGACGCCCGGAGAACCTTCATATTGGCCTCGATGGCCCGTTCACTCGACATCAGGCCCACCATTTCGGTCGCGGCGTCCGCCGCTTGGGGCTCCGGGGAGGTCTCGATCTTTGTTTCAACGCTCTGCGCGGAACCCGACATCACTGTGGCACGCTGAGGGCGGAAGTTCTCGGTCTGGAGATTGGCCACATTGTGGGCATGGACCATCGCCTTACGGGTCTGAGCCCGAACCGCCGACGAGACATTTCCGAACAGATCCAACACGGTCCATTCCCCTTCTCGAACATACTCTTCCTGAATCGCTTATCGGCCCTTGCCGCGCCGACTTGAGGGGGAAAGTCATCCCTTTGGGTTTTTTCAACCCATCCGGAAAAGCGCGGTATCCAAACCCTCCGTTTTTCCGAATTAATCCGCATTGACGGGGACGCGTGCTCTGCCCTCTAATGCAATGGTGGCTGACCCGGTGCATAATTGAACGACCTGCCAACGGGTGAGCGGAAACGGTCAGGGATGGTTTTGTGCCCGAAAGAAAGGTTGGATATGCATATCAAACGGTTGTTGGTCTTTTGGGTTGTCTCTGTCGTCAGTTTCGCGGGGCCACCTCTCACCGCCCAGGCGTCCCCCCCGCCGAATCTGGGATCTCATATCGTGCTCGGGTGGAACGACCTGGGCATGCACTGCATGAATCAGAACTACGAGTCGCTCTGCATCCTGCCGCCCTATAACAACCTCTGGGCGCAGGTTGTGCGCCGGGGACGTCAGCCGCAGATCATCCAGTCCGGCGTCGCCCTGAACTATCTCTTCGTCAATAACACCTATTCCACCGGCAAAGTGAACTTTTGGGACTACGAAGACGCTCTCTTCGGTGTCGAACTGCCTGCCAACACCGGCCTGACCGGCAAGGGCATGACCGGGACCCTGGACTGGAACGGCCACGCCTTCGAGGCCACCGGCACGCCCCTCACTCCCTTCGAAGACGACGCCCTCCAGATGGAACGTCCCTACCAGCTCGCAGAGGTGACCTTGCGGTCCGACCAGGGCCTGTTTCTGACCCAGACCCAGTTCGTCGCCCCCGTCTCCGTGGAAATGCACTGTGACAGTTGCCACCAGGAAGACAACATGACTGCCGACGAGGCCATCCTGGAGGAACATGACGAAGTTGATGGCAAGTCCCTCCTTGACATGCAGCCGGTTCTCTGCGCGAGTTGCCACGAATCAAACGCCTTGGGCACACCCAAGCAGCCCGGCATTCCGAGCCTTTCCCGGGCTCTTCACGGAAAACACCGCGACCGCGTCCCCAACGATGATTGCTACGCCTGCCATCCGGGCGAGCAGACGCAGTGCCTGCGCGATGTCATGTTTAAAGCGGGCATGGTCTGCCAGGACTGCCACGGCAGCATGGGCCAGGTCGCCGACAGCATCGGGCAGGGCCGCCGTCCCTGGCTGGACGAACCCCGCTGCGGGGACTGTCACGGCGAACTTTACGAGGAGAATCCGGCGACCCTGTATCGTCAGAGCACGGGCCACGGTGGCATGTATTGCGCCGCCTGCCATAACAGCCCCCACGCGATCTTGCCTACGGTTATGGAAAAGGATAACATCCAGGCAGTTCGTCTCCAGGGCGTGGCTGCCGAGATTCGCGACTGCCGGGTCTGTCACGTCGTGAACCCCAGTGGCGCCGGTCCCCACGGCCTCCGCGCCGCGACCTTTGTCCCCGACTGGGACGTGTACCGATAGATAATCGCCATGATGTTCCTCAGTCTGCGGAGATCCTTCCAGCGCCTCCGTGGAAAAATCCGGTTCCTTCATCGTCTTCTCCGCCACCCCCGGACGCCGTGGATCAGTCGTGCCTTCGTGGTCCTGACTCTCCTTTACCTGATTTCCCCTCTGGACCTCATTCCCGACTGGATACCCATCCTCGGGATTCTCGACGATCTCGTCATCGTTCCCCTGCTCCTCTGGCTGGCCATCCGCCTGGCCCCGGATGATGTGGTGCAAGAGTGCCGCCAGGAAGCCGCCCCCGCCGCTGATCCGGCGGCCTATAGGAGATAGCGTCGGGCATCCGCGCGACCCAGACCCGCCTCAGCGAAGTTCTCTCCGTCCAGCCCGGTGAACTCCGAATTCAAACTCGAAAACCCGCTTCCCGGAACTTTCCCACTGGCAACCAGCCTGCAACAATGCTACCTTGTCGCCACTATTCGAAGGAAGGATGTCGCGATGGCAGCACTGGTCGAACTGTTCACGGGACTGCATCCGCTGGTTCAGGCGCTTCTGGCCACCATGTTCACATATGGAATGACAGCCGCGGGAGCCGCGCCCGTCTTCCTCGCCCGTCGCGTCGATCCTCGCCTGATGAACTTTTTCCTGGGATTCGCGGCAGGGGTCATGATCGCCGCCAGTTTCTGGTCCCTGCTGGCTCCGGCCATCGAGATGAGCGGTGGGTCTTGGGTGCCAGCAGCCATTGGCTTTCTCAGTGGTGGGGCTTTTCTCCTGGGGGTGGACAAGATTCTGCCCCACCTTCACCCGGGGCTTCGCATCTCCGAGGCCGAGGGCGTCAAGACTGCCTGGCAGCGAAGCACGCTTCTCGTCCTCGCGATCACCCTGCACAACTTCCCTGAGGGACTCGCCGTCGGGGTGGCCATCGGCGCGGCAGCGGCTGGCTTGCCCGAGGCGAGCCTTGCGGGCGCCCTAGTGCTTGCCATTGGCATCGGCATCCAGAATTTTCCCGAAGGGATGGCTGTCAGCATGCCGCTTCGGCGCGAAGGCATGTCCCGCCTGAAGAGTTTCTGGTACGGCCAACTGTCGG
>JABMPG010000733.1 GCA_013203855.1 bacterium | reverse complement strand
GATCCCGATCAGCTCCACCACCTTAAACTTCCTCAAATCAAAACCATGCAAGACATCAAGCAGCCGGGCGGACAACTGGCAATTGTCCGCCCGTGCGCCCGTTTGGGCGTGAGGACCAGCCGCGATCAAACTGTCAGTCTCACATATAGCCGTGGCAGGATGCGTGGGAGACTCGCGAGGCCTGGAAGAATGACGTAGCGCCGACGGGGAAACATGATATCCATATCCGCCTCGCTGTTTTTCCCAGTCGAAATCCCGAAGGTTGCGATTCCCTGACGGGCGTTTTCCTCGCACGCCATACGAACGTCATGTTGGGCATATCGGGTGTGGGGGTCGTATCCGGCATCCATGGGCTTGCCGTCGGTGATAAGCACGATGAGTCGTTGCTTCGCCTCGACCTGCCCCAGGTGATAGCCCGAATGGCGCAAAGCAGGGCCGATCCGGGTGGAATTCCGGGGCCGCGCGCCGAGTATCCGGGAGATCGCCGGCCTGTCCCAGGGATTGCCGAATTCCTTGAAGGGATAGTACTCGCACTGTTCCCGCCCATTGGAGCTGAACCCCGAAACGGCAAAACGGTCCCCCAGCGTGTGCAGCCCCTGCCCCAGCACGAAGGCGGCATGTTTTTCGACGTCGAGAACCTTTCCAGACCCCGTTGTTTCACCTGTTGAGCCGCTCACGTCGAGCAGGATCAACACGGCCAGGTCTCGCCGCTTGATAGCAGGCTTCTCGTAGAAATCGATTCGCGGATTCGGCTCGATGGAGCGTCTCACCCGATAGTCGATCAGGCGTTCGATGTTGATAGCATCGCCGGCATCGAGACGTTTCTCCCGCCGGATCTCTTCGGGCCGCAATCTTTCGAAGAGACGCCGCACATGGGCGGCCATCTCAAGGACTGCGGCTGGCAGGGCCTGCGCCTGACCGATCGGCGTCTCCAATTCCACCACGCCACACCAGTTTTCGAGATAGTCGTTTTCCGTCTGGCTCCATTCGGGATACCAATACCGGGCAGGGCCGGCGCCTTCTTCCCCCTCATCTTTCGGGGAATCGCCCGGAGTGTCCGGAGCAAGCGTTCCGATCGGCCCGGCCTTTTCCGGCGTCTCGGTTCCGGACCGGCGCTGATCCGCCTCGGACTTGAGATCGGCGAGAAGGGCGTCCCGGGGGGGCTGGATGACCTCGGCGGGATAGAGAAAGTCGGGCAAAAAGGCGCAGGGCCTCAGAAAGCCGTGGCCAAGATCATCGGGCAGCGCCTGGACCCACGGCTCGTCCAGTTCCCGTGCCGTGTCAAAGACGTTGACCAGACGATCGGCCGCCGAAATGATCTGCGCCATGTGCGAGGTGGGAGAGTCCTCGAGCAACGCATCGCGAAGTATCTCCTCCGCCCGATTCTCCGGAAGTCGCTGGCCGAATTCTGATTCGACGCCGAACCGGATCAGTCGCCGCGCGCCGGGCCATTGCCGGCAAGCCGAACGCAGGGCGCGAATGTACTCGAGCAGCGTAAAGAGATGCAAACGGATCGGTTCGTCTCCGACCAGGTCGGCGGCGGTCCGATAGTCGGAATGGCCGTGCAGAACCACGAAGGTCTTCTCGGAAATCATCACCGCGGCCGTCAAGCCGCACAGCAGATACCAGTCACGATTGAGACGGAGCGTATCGAAGAACCGGATGCGGGCCGGAAGATAGAGCCACCGGTAGAGGCAGACCATGCGGGACCCGCGTTCGATAAGCGGATCCGCGTCGAGTTGCCCGAGATCGCCGATCTCGACTTCCCGTCCGCTAAGGGCTTTCACCAGAGCGGCAAGTGTTATCTGAACGTCCTGAAGGCGGCATTCCCGTGTAAGCGAGAGGATGACAGTTTCTGACGCCTTGGAAATCCCCGCCATGAAAGCATATCCGGCCTGGGAATTGCGGCCGAAGATCTTCAGCCCTTCGCGCACATACATCTCGATCTCGTCCGGAGCAAGCCGGTTCAGCAGCCTGGCATACCCGCGCAAGAAAGCCAGAGCCAAGTCACCGTCCCGCTCGAAGAGCCGTCGCACCATGGTGAGTAGAAACCGAACCTGGGCGGGAGTTTCGCCAAACCCGCCCTGGCCAAGAACACGAAAGTAGGCAATCCCAAAATGCAGCCGGGCCTCCGCCAGAAGCCGTCCCGTCTCGGTCACGTCCGTGAAAACCGCCGGAAGTTCCAGCATCCATCGGGTTCGCGAATTGAGCGAAGCAAGAAATTCCTTCAGAACATGGTCGTAGCAATTTTGGTCGGCGCCCTTGAGAACGCTGAAGAGAGCCTCGGTAACCTCTTCGTTTTCGCCGCCGATGAGGCCCTCGTTGAAAAGCCCCTCGATCGCATCCTCAAAGATGCCTCGATACCCCCAGCAGACAGTCCCCAGGTCGAAGCCCCGGTATGGGTCAACCGGCGGAAGATTGTCCGGTCCGGGCGTTTTCATCGCGTGCATCCTCCAGGAGATCGCCGAAATACAGGTTCACGATATGCCGGATCGACTCGAGCACTTCCGGTTCCTCGGTAAGGGTCCGGCTGATGGCAGTGGCGCACGCTTCCACAGGCGGCAAACCGTGCCGGATCAGGCGCGCCGCGTAGACCAAGAGGCGGCTACTGGCCCCTTCGTCAAGACCATACCCCTTCAGCTCGCGGATCTTTGTCCCCATCTCGGCCAGACGCGAGCTGGTTTCCGCGTCCAGCCCGCTCTCGCTGCGGATGATGACCGCCTCGGTCTCGATGCCGGGATGCTCGAAGTTCAAACTGCCGAAACGCTGCTTGGTGGATTGCTTGAGGTCCTTGATGATGCTCTGGTAGCCGGGATTGTACGACAGGACCATCATGAAGTCGGGATGGGCGGGGATGACTTCTCCGGTCTTGTCCAGATAGAGGAGCCGACGGTCATCGGTGAGCGAATGGATGATGACCGTCGTGTCCTTGCGGGCCTCGACTATCTCGTCCAGGTAGCAGATGCCGCCGTGACGCACGGCCAGCGTCAGAGGACCATCCTGCCAGACCGTCTGGTCGTCCTTGAACAGGAAACGGCCCACCAGGTCTGCGGCCGTCAGATCTTCGTGACAGGAAACGGTGACCAGGGGAAGGCCCAGCCGCCAAGCCATGTACTCAATGAACCGGGTCTTGCCGCACCCTGTCGGGCCCTTGATGATAAGAGGAATCCGGCTCTCAAAGGCGGCGCGGAAGATCGTCTCCTCGTTATCTTGAGCGATATAGTTCGGCCGGTCCTTGATCCGGAACTGCTCGATCACCTTTCCATCCTTCATAGAGGCCCTTTCTCAGTGGTCGCAGGTGTTTCCGCCGGTCTGAAGCGTATCGGCCAGAAAACTCTGGACGATGGACTCGGGCGGTTCGGAGGGGGCGCCCGTCATCACTTCGATGCCCTGCTCGGCGAAGAGTTCCTGGGCCCGCTGGCCCATTCCTCCGGCGATGATCATCGTCGCGCCTTGTTCAGCCAGCCAGCGCGGGAAGAGCCCCGGCTGATGCTGAGGAGCCTCCACATCCTCCCGCTTGAGAATCTTGCTCGCCGCGCGATCCACATCGATCAGCGCGAAACGCTCGCAATGTCCAAAGTGCAACGTCAACTTTCCATCGGCAAGGGGAATCGCAATCCGCATTTTTCCATCCTTTCTGGTATCGTTTTCGTATGTCGTGAAATCTTCAGTCTTCTCCCGTTCCAGGCCCGACACCGCGCCGCAAACCGCGTCCCAGGCTGGCTTCGCCTGAGGCGCTCCATTCCAGTCGAATGGCCGGCCTTCATCGCAGGCGGTGGCGATGCTGGGACAGATAGGAATCGCCCCCAGGAACGGAATGCCCATCTCCTCAGACATCTGCCTTCCGCCTGCCACGCCGAATATGGAGGAAATCTCTCCGCAGTGGGGACAGGCAAAACCGCTCATGTTTTCCACCACTCCGAGAACCGGAACATCCAGTTGCCGACAGAACGTGATGGATTTCCGCACGTCAACCGCGGCCACCCGCTGGGGTGTCGTGACAATGATCGCACCGTCCACATTACCGAGTAGCTGGCAGGCCGAAAGGGGCTCGTCGCCGGTTCCGGGTGGAGAATCCACTATCAGATAGTCCAGGTCGCCCCAAGCGGCCTCTTCGAGGAGTTGCCGGATCGCAGTCATCTTCCGGGGACCGCGCCAGATGATGGCCTCGTCGTGGTTCGCGAGAAAGAATCCCAGGGAAAGAACCTTCAGACCGGCCTTCTCCACGGGTAGGATGTCCCCGTTTTCGGCCTGCACATGGCGTCTTCCAAGCCGAGCATCGTGGGCACGCTGGGACCGTGAATGTCAATGTCGAGCAGTCCCACTCGATTGCCAGAAGCGGCGAGCGTTACGGCCAGGTTCACCGCGACCGTGCTCTTTCCCACGCCTCCCTTCCCGGAAAGCACTAGGATTTTATGGCGGATACAGGCCAGACGCCTCTCAAGTTTCGAGGGGCCACCCTCCTCCTGCGCCATCAGCGATTTCACCTCTGCCTTGTCCTGCATGTAGAAAAGCCTCCTGTCAGAAATCAAGCTGGCCAAACACGTTTCGAATATCTTCGGCGGCGGGAGAGTCCGTCTCGACCACCGGCCGGGACTGCACCTGCGCAATCGTGACGCCCCTGTCGTAGCGGAT
>JABMPG010000732.1 GCA_013203855.1 bacterium | reverse complement strand
GGCGAAGACCTGCTCCGTCGGACAATCGGGAAGCGCGCGCGGCCGGATCTGGCATCTCTTGACGATGACCGGTCCCTTGTTGGATGAGATGTGATAGGAAAACTGATTGGCCGCGTGAGAGGTGATCCCGTACAGGATGACGTTATCGCTACCCGCAATGCTGGAATGCGTCCCCGAGACCCGGGCGCCGTTCTTCAGCGTGGGCACCAGGATGCGTTGACCGTTTTTCAGGGCGCCGACCTTGCCCCTGGCGTTGTCCTGAAGCAGGATACGGAAGATGCCCTTCTCGGTCGAAGCGTCGTCGATCTCCCGGATGAATTTGGTCCACAGATGCGCGTTCGGATCAATACCCCAGGAGAACGCCCATTTGCCGTGGTCTTCGGAGTCCGGTGGATCGAATGCCGGAAGGTCGAATCCGGGTTCGAGCTGGACATCGATGGCGCCGATATCGCGGTGCTGGGCGACAAGGCGGGTCTGGGCGCAGGGGAAGGGATCGTAGGTCTGGATCAGGTTGCCGATCCAGACGTTTCTGCTGTCCTGTACGGAGATGAATTCGACGGGCCAGGTCAGGACCAGCGTGGAGCCGCGTCCGTCGAAGATGACGTTGGCGACGGACCGGAGGTTGATGAGGTGTGCCCCGTTCTTTCCCTCGGACGCGTCGATATAGCTGCCGTCGGGAGAGACGTTTGAGGCCGAGAGGATCCGGTACACCTTGTTCCGTTCCAGGCGTATGACGCAGTTGCCTCCCGCTTTCATTGCCATATCCATCGCCCGGACAAAAGCAGGTCCGTCATCGGTCTTGCCGTCGCCCACCGCCCCCAGGTCCTGGATATCAATGTGGTTGGCAATCGCCGGGATCAGGGATCGGCCGTCGGTGATTGTCTTCAGTCTTTCATACATGGCCTGGACTCTCCGCATGGGTTCCGGTTGGTCGAGGATGCGCTCGACGACGGGGCCAGACGCCTCAGTCGGCGGGTTCACTTCCTTTGGAGCGTCCGCGGACCCGATCCCACACATCATCGTAAGCACAGCCAGGCAAGCCCACATGGGCCACAGTTTTCTTGACATTGCGGATCTTCCCCTTCCGTCAGGTCCTCTGTTCTTGTGGATTTCACAGATCTGATCAAATCGCTACTTCGCAGCCTCGCGGAGTTCGTTGCAGCGTTGCCGCAGTTTTGCCAGTGTTGAAGCATGATCCGGGTCACTCGCCAGGTTGTTCATTTCCAGCGGGTCGGCCGCGAGATCGAACAGTTCTTCTTCATCGGTCGCCGTGTAGTGAATGTATTTCCAGCGTCCGGTGCGTACCCCTTGACAGCGAGGGAGATTGAGATAGTCTCCCAAGTCATGGTCGTAGAACCAGTCCTCCCGGCCCTTGGAGTCCGCATCCCGAAGAATCGGGCTGAGGTCGGTGCCCTGCATGACAGAGGAGATTTCAAGACCGGCCAGGGCAAGCATGGTGGGACCAAGGTCGATATTCAGGCCCATCTGCTCTCGAGATCCCTGCGAGGTGGTTGGCAGCCGCGGGTCATAGATAGTCAGCGGAACCCGGATGCTCTCCTCGTACATGTTCCATTTCTGAGAAATGCCGTGGGCGCCGTATGTGGTTCCGTTGTCCGAGGTGAAGATGATGACGGTATTGTCTTCGATATGGAGTTCGCGCAGGGCATTTCGAATTCGACCTAGTGCGCGGTCTGCGCGGGCAGTGTAATCACGCACCGTGGCCATGTATTTCTCGCCGGGTCTATAGCACTTCCCACTCGCATTGTTCTGACTTTCCAGGATGGCCCGAGGCAGACGATCGTGGGCTTCCTCGGTCATCGTCTCCGGCCAGGCCGGTGGCCCTGGGGGCGGCTCGAGTTCGAACTCCGGGTCGCGGTAGTTCCAGGGCCCAGTCTGACCGTGAGGTTCCGGGAGGGCCATGATCAGGAGGAAAGGTTGGTCCTCGGGTGTTTCCCGCATGAACGAAATCGCCTTCTCCTCCATGACAGTTGTCACGTAGCGCTTCTCGCCGTCCACCTCCTGGCTGTAGCTCATGC
>JABMPG010000731.1 GCA_013203855.1 bacterium | reverse complement strand
GCAGTCCGGGTCCGGCTCCTCGAAGCCGGGCGTGGAAGGAACCCGCCGGTCCGCGAGGCCCCATACCGTGAAAACGGCCTCGATTCCCCCGGCCGCGCCGAGAGTATGACCCGTGAAAGCCTTCGTCGAAACCACCGGAGTGCACGGCCCGTAGAGGTCGGCCACGACCTTGCCCTCGACCCGGTCGTTCTCTGACGTCGAAGTGCCGTGGGCGTTGACGAAGCCGACCTGGCTCGGGTCGATCTCTGCCTCGCGCAAGGCCTGCGCCGTCGCCCGGCGAAGTCCCCGCCCTTCCGGATGAGGAGCAGTCGGGTGGAAAGCGTCGGCGCTGGAGCCGTACCCTAGAAGCCGCGCGACCGGCTCAACGCCCCGCTCCCGAGCCGTCTCCGGTTTCTCGAGGACCACGATCCCTGCGCCTTCGCCGAGGTTCAGCCCCGTCCGATTCCGGTCAAAAGGCCGGCACGCTTCGGTGGACGTGATCATCAGCGAAATGAATCCGAGATACGTGACCCGTGACAGTTCGTCCGCCCCGCCCGCCAGAACCACGTCGCACACCCCCGCCTCGAGCCATGACCTGCCCAGACCGATCGCGTCCGCCCCCGAAGAGCAGGCGTTCGCCACGGCCACCGCGGGTCCTGTCAACCCCAGCCCTTTTGAAATTGCCAGCGCTGGATTGTCGTCCAGGAAGCGTTGAATCGGCTCAACGCTGGGATACTTGCCCGCCCGCCACGCGCGGTAGAACGGCTCGTCGTTCAGCGTGCAACCCACTGTCGTCCCCAGGGCCACACCCACCCGGTGTGATCGCAGAAAGTCGGGAGAAAGCCCTGCCTCCCGGCATGCCTCCGTCACCGCCATCCACGCCATCCGCGTCGTACGGCTCGCCTCGGCCGGAGGCGCGTAGGATTCAAACTCGGGACCTCCCGCACACGCCGCCTCTTCTGCCAGATCACCCGAGACCTCGAAAACCGGATACCTCTTCTCTAACTCCGCGCGCAGCCGGACCGGTGGCCTGGGATCGCGACGCCCTTCATACAGTGCCGTCATGGCCTCCGGAACATTACGACCCGCGCCACAGAGACAGCCCGTGCCCGTGATCCAGATGTCAGCCATTTTCCCTCCAGAAATTCAAAGGCCCGGGCGAATGGACCGCGTCGGGCCGGGAAAGGCAAAGGGGAATGAACCTCAGCTCTCGCCCTGACGCTGTCGTACAAAATCCGCCAGCGACTTCACCGAAGTGAAAGCCGTCCGGCCTTCGTCCATATCCTTGATCTCGATCTGGTAGTGCCGTTGTAGCAGCACCACCAGTTCCACGGCATCCAGCGAGTCCAGACCCAGCCCGTCGCCGAAAAGCGGCTCGTTCTCGTCTATGTCGCCCGGATTGACGTCCTCGAGTTTCAACTCGCGGACCAGCATCTCTTTCAGTTCGTTCTCCAGCGCCAATTCTATGCCTCTTTCCATTTCACTGGCGGGAATTCTCTTGCCCACCCGCCCAAAAGTCAAAGAAATTGAACCACATGAACGGGTGTTTGTCCACGTATTGCTCCATCTTTTCAATGTAACGCGCCAACAGTGCCCGCTGGGCCTCGTCCCGCGGCAATCCCGCTTCCAGCGCGTCCGTTAGATAGTGGCTCTCGATCCGATAGGCCAGTTTTCCGGTCCGAACTGTCAGCAGCGCGACCAGATCCGCCCCCGTAGACAGTGCCATATGATAGCCTCCGATCGGGAAGGGAGCCTTCTCCCGGAGGAACTCCGAGTCCAGCGTCCTTCCGCCCCATGCCCGATCTCCCATGACCGACACGCACTCCCCCGCGTGAAGCGCATTCGTCATCTGCACCATGCCCCCGAGGAACCCGGTCGGGTCCACAATCCGGAATTGGGCGCTTTCCCCCGCCAGATCAAAAAAATGCCGGCCCTCCGTGTGCCCCTGCCTCAAGAATTGAAAGTGCACCGGCACGGGCAGCGCCCGCATGTTCACCATCGCCGCTTGCCACGCCCCGACGTGGCTGGTCAACAGCACGAGGCCCTTGCCCGAACCGGCACGACGATACAATTCCTCCTCGTCGGGAAACTCCACCCGAAATGCCCCCGGTCCCAGAATACCCATGGCCCCCTGGTCGATCAGAACCTGCCCGAACTTGTAAAAGTACACAAAGGCCGCAAAGAACCGCCAGATGCCCCCGCGCTCTGGAAAGCGCCTATTCAGATAGGGCATCGCCGCGCGCCGAGCCTTCGGCCGGAACAGAACATAGTACGGAATGAGAAAAGCCAGAAACACATAGGCTGGCGTCACACCCAGTAACCGCACTAGGATATGGAAGAATCCATAGCCGAATCGGCCGCCATAATCGGGCGAAATCCGCGCGCGTTCCGGAGAATCAGTCAAGGCTTGTCGCCTCTCGACGCGCCCGCATCCCTCGCTGAAAGGACCAGGCCAGAAGATAGACCGTGCCGCCTGCCACCAACGCCAGCGCCGGCCCCAGGATCAGCGACCCGATCAGCCACTCCAGTAGCCGCAGATGCGCCTCGTGGCCTAGCGTACGCAGGCTCAGTTCCGTCAGAAATTCCCCATGTCGGAGATAGTAGCCGATCTCGATGCAAAGCGCCGGAACGAACGGTGGCATGCACAGGTGCTGGCTGTTGAAAGCAATCACGCGATTGAGCCGGAAAAGCGTCGCCAGGAGCAAGATTGCAACCGAGTGCAGGCCGAAAATCGGCAAGGCCCCCGCTATGATCCCGAGCATCACCGCCAAGGCCATCTCCCCCGGGGACGTCCGCTCCCTCAACAGCTGCTTGATCGAGCGCAATGGGCGCCGCCACGACAGCCGGTTCTCGGTCTCGGGCGTGCGGAATCTCACCCTATGAGGCCACGGCGCCAACGCCCGCATCGTGCTCAAGGCGTAAACTCTCGAAATCCGCGCATTGTCACGGAAGGAGTCGAAATGGGAAACGCGCTCCTCCCTCGGAGGATAGTGAACCGACACATCCACGCTATCCAGCGCCAGCCCCGCCCACGCCGCTCGGATCAGAACCTCCACCTCGAAATCATAGCGACACGACGAGTACCGCAGCCGCGTCAGCGCCGCGATCGGATAAGCCCGAAACCCGCACTGACTGTCCGCCACCGTCGAGCCCGAGGCAATTCGCAGCCAAAGGTTGGACCAGACCCGCCCGAAACGGCTCGAACCGGGCACGTCGCGACCCACGAACCGCCGGTTGCCCACCACAATCGCCCAGGGCTTCTCTTCTATCTTGCGCAACACAGCGGGGGTATCGGCCGGATCGTGCTGACCATCGGCGTCGATCGTGACAAGATGACTGAAGCCACGCTCCTCCGCCCATCGCCCAGCGGCCAGGATCGCCGCCCCCTTCCCCCGATTCTCCGGGAAATCGATCCGCGCGATCCCCAGCCCCTCCAGCGTGTCCGGCCCGCCATCCGTGCAGCCATCGTTCACCACCAGCACCGTCGGCCCTATCCGCAATGCCCTCTCCACCACCCCGCGCAAAGTCGCCCGGTTGTTATAGGTCGGAATGACCAGAAGAACCTTGGTAACGGCAGAAATCGTCTCAGTCTCGGGCAAGAATCCAACTCCAAATAAGGTGCGCGGACCCGCAACAGCCCGGCAAAACCCAAGTATTATAGAGAACCACCACCATGAGGGGGAGGAAAAACACAATTCACGGCCACGCTCCGAGAGTCTTCGACACGGTTCGCCGCCAAACCAGTGACGCAGTCGCCCCCGGCTGTGCACTGTTTTCGAGCGCTCACCCAAGCCCCGCCACCCGAATCGACTCCAAATCCAGCGTCACCTGCCCCGACGCAAACACCTCCCCCATCGGCCACGGCGACGGCTCGTACAACCCGCCGAACGCCACCTTCGGGAGAAGGGGCCGCTCGAAATCAACCGATTTCTCCGTCTCCCCCACGGTCACCCGAAAACCGCTGCGCCCCACCTGAACCGAGACACGCGTGCTCTGCCCCAATGGCAGGTCACCGGCCTTCACCCACTCATCGCCGTCCCGAACCTTCACGGCCGGACATTGCCCGTCATGACACACGCGCAGAACGCTTCCCAGACGGCTCACCCCGCCCAAGGTCAGCAGCGGAAACGAATCGTCCCGCAGCCAATCGAGCGTGAGGGCAAACTCGAGTGTAAACTCGCCCTTCCTGGTCATCTCCGGGGTGAGAACCACCCCCAGGGTCGAACTTGGATGAGTCAGAAAAGCCCGTCCCGATTCGATCCGCAACCCGGGACGCCCCTGGCGCGGCAACAGAAAGGGTCGCGAGAAATCCGGGAGAGGATGCACCACGGTGCCCTGAATCGTATTGTTATAGGTGTAGCCAAGGTACAGTCGGCCCTCAGTTACAAAACCGTTCGGATAATATCCCCGCCCCCCTTCGAGTTGCACGCACGGCCCCGGCAATAGCAGATTCGGATCGCAGGTCGGCGCGACAAAAAGCGACATGAAATATCGGTCCCGCGGAATCGGCTCCGGCACCGCCACGTCCCAGTCGTTGTGAACCATCATCATCCCCTGCCCCGAATCCCAGCCCGACACGGCCAGCATCCGCGAGAAAGTCGAGTTCACCTCGACCGGCAACGCCCGGCTCCACGTCTCCCCGCCGTCCTCGCTGTGCGCGTACAGGATCATCTGCCAGGGAAGATTCCGATGCCCGTACGGATCTCCCTGAGAAGTCGAATTCCGCACGAGTAGGCCCAGCCCTCCCTCTTCCTCGAACACCACCGGCTCCCACAGAATCATCGTGTCCCCGCCGTGCGCCGCCGGATCCTCTCCCAATTCCGACCAGTTCACCCCCTCGATCGGCTGACTCCAATGCCAGTTCTCCCCGCCGTCGCGGCTGATGAGAATCCCCGCGTAGCGGGTACGGTGAACCTGACAGTCATACCCCGGCAGACTGCACGGAATTAGAATGGCGCCGTCTGATGTCACCAGCCCGTGAGTGGTCGGGAAGCCCACCACCTCATCGGCCACCGCCAGCGGCTTCGGAGCCACGTCCCGATTCACCCAGCTCACTCCGTCCCGGGAATGAGAAACAAAGGTCCTCCGGCCGGACACGGTGCACCAGGCACAGAAGAGACTCTCATCGCGATAGTTCACGAAAACCGGCTGCCACTGATTGTCATCCTCGACCGGGTTCTCGCATCCCCCGTCCCGGCAGAAAGGCCGCACCGGCGGCGTCCAATCCCGGAAATCCGGACTGACGGACAGATAGTTGAACTGCCCCGCCACCCCCTCCAGAGGAGTGGCATTCGCATTCCACGCCGCAATAAAGCGGCCCCGGAATCGGACGATATCCACGTCATGGTTGTACAGAAGCAAGGGCCGCTGATGCCGATGGGGCACATAGATGCTTTCGTGTCTCACATCTGGCTCATACAGAAGCAGGGGCATGGCAGAACGCTTTCACGGAAAAGTGGGCCAGCGCCACCAGTTTCCTTATTACCATACACTCGGCCCGCCCTCAATCGTCCCGAGAGATTCCTGTTCGGGTAAGAGAAAGATTAACATTTAGTATTGACAAGGCGGACACACACGCCATATAACGCAGTGGTAGAGCGTCGTAATCGGGTCGTTGTTCACATATTATAACCGGCGCGGAGAACGGAGGAGGTCGCTCATGAGCAGTTGGAGTATCGTTCTTTTCTGCAGCCACCTGATTCTGTGCAGCCACGACATCGGAACGGCGTGAGACCCGTCGACCGCCCCGTGAAAGGAGAGGTCCGGACCGGACCCGTCTGTGAGCCATGACGAGCACTCGGCTATTATCCAGGCAGAATCGGAAAGGAGGCGCAGGATGATGTTTCTGACTCAGGAATTCTACGTTAGCATGATTCTTCTGGCATCCCTTACTCTTATAGTTGGCACCATCACCGGATGCGGCAGCCGGACTGGAACGGGAGAACCTTCGGCACCCCCCTTGGAAAGCCCCGCGGTTCTCCGCTTCGAAATTCTCAGCCCCGCCTTCGCGGACGGAGAAACTATCCCTGTGGCTTACACCGCTGACGGAGGGGACATATCGCCTCCGCTCAACTGGTCCACACCGCCCGTCGGAACCGTCGAACTCGCCCTCATTGTCGACGATCCCGATGCCCCCGCCGACAAGCCATGTGTGCACTGGATTGTGTATGGTATCCCCGTCACCCGCACCCGTTTGGAGGAAGGCGCATCGGGAGACCTCGGAATGACACGGGAAGGCATCAACTCCTTCGACAACCGAGGCTATGACGGTCCCGCTCCCCCCAAGGCGCACGGACCCCACCGCTATGTCTTCACCCTCTACGCCCTTGACAAAGCCATCGATCTCCCTGCTGGCGCAACCAAAGCCCAACTTCTCCAAGCGATGGATGCTCGCATCCTTGCCAAGGGGCAACTGACGGGAACCTACGGCCGGTAGGAGCAGAAACAAAGGAAAGGCGCGGAGTCGAAACATGCAATATCTGAATCTTTTCGGGGTCATCTTCCTGATGGCAGGTTTCACTGCCCCGGTTTCCGGGGCGGATACTTTCATTCTCCAAACTTCAACCAGGGGCGAGATTTGCTGCGACATTGAAGGGCTTTCCACCAGAGGCTTCAGAATCAAGCAAGAGGGCACCGTTCTCTACTTCAAACCCGACCAGGTGGTATCGATCCGACAAAACCCCAATGCTACTCCGAGTCCCCTGATTCTTGAACTCCGATCGGAAATAGCAGGACTAACCAAAGAGAACGAATCAGGGGAGGCGGAAATACTGAAACTGCGGGAAGAGAAGGAAGTGGCTGAGAAGAATAGAATTGAGACACTGGAGCAGGTTTCCACACTTACCTTTCAACTTCGCCGGGCCTTGGCCGAGGCGAAGCACTATGCCAAGGCATATGCCGAGATCGTCCAGAAGTATGATCGCCAAGTCTCACTCGCCCGGTCGGCAATCGAGACTGCCGAGAGAACTGAAAAGGAAAAATCCGCCGCCCTGGAATATGCCACTGAGGAGATCGCCAGAACGAAAAGGGAGAACCTCAGAATTGGATCCACGGCCGAGGAAATCAGGGAGGCGTTAGGTATCCCCGACAAAGTCTCCGGCAGAGTGATAACTGCTCACGGAAGCATGGAGAACTGGATCTACAGAGAAGATGGCCGCACCTTCGTCATCCGTTTCGAAAATGGAATCGTTACAGCATTTGGGGAGAATGACTTCTCTCCGCTCGAATAGAAGCCCTGTGGCCTTCTATCTCAGCATCGCCTTCACCTTCCCCCTCCATTTCCCCCCGTCTCGCCACACACGATACACCAGCGCCGCCGATTCGAAAGACCGGTTCGACAGAAACCGCTGCGCCGCCGCCAGATCCGCGCTGTCCGTTGAAACGCGAACATTGGGCAGGGCCGACAGCCCCCGTGTGACCCGGGCCGCCCGCTTCCGCGTTTCCGATTGGGAGGGTGTTTCCAGCCGGCCCAAAGGCGTGTTCGGCTTGGGCGTATAGATCCCCAGATTCACCGACAACGCCCCCAGGCGCCCCCGTTCCCGCCCATGCGACAGCATCACCCGCCGGACCGCGTCGGTAAGCTCCACGATCCGATCGGCGTCCCTTTCGGTTTCCTGGGGCAAACCTGTCATGTAGTACAATTTCAGATCGGTCAGGCCAGCCCGCTGGGTGTGTTCCACCGCGTTCAGAATCTCCTCGTCCGAAATCCGTTTCCCCAGCAGGCGCCGCAGTCTCTCGCTCCCTGCCTCCGGAGCCAGCGTCGCCCCCCGCTGGCCGCTGCGCACAAGCGCCTTCAGCATCGCCTCGTTCACCTCCTCGATCCTCAGGGACGAGTACGAGACTTTGAAACCCTCTTCGAGCAGCCCCGCGCAGATGTCGTTTATCTCGGGATGGGCTCCCACCGCGGAAGAGATCAGGCCGACGCTCGCGCACCCCGTGATCTCACGCGCCTCTCGGCACATCTCCAGGACACGTGCGGCGGGCCGCGCCAGAAAATCCCGGCAGTTGTGCCCCACCCAGCAGAACGTGCAGTGGTGCGGGCATCCACGGGCAATCTCCACCAAGATTCGCTTCCCCAGTTCCGCCCGCGGAGTCACGATCCGGGAAGCGCCGGCCGCCCGCGACAGGGCCGGGGTCTGAACACGGTCCGGGGCGGGAAGCAAAGGAAACT
>JABMPG010000730.1 GCA_013203855.1 bacterium | reverse complement strand
GTCCTATTCGACAACATGGCGGATCTCCACCTCCTCGAGCTGCAGGATCCGGATCTCCCGCTCCCCTGCCGCGTTTTCACCCACGTACGGATTCTCATGGATCACGACTAGTCGATGCCGGCCCTCCTCTTCAAAAGAAAGGTCGAAACTCTCCTCGTGCCAGCCCTTCACGCCGACGATCTGCCGCAGAACAGTCGTGCCATCCAGCCGAACCGCCAGCCGGGGAGGCTGGCCGCCCGCAGCCCCTCCGTTAATCCGCATCACAAAACGATACACGCCCGGGTTCACTTCCACTGCGGCATAAAGCCCGCACGAGAGATTGAGGCCCCACTTGTGGTTGCCGAACATCTCACCATGCGTGATCTTGCCCGCGATCCGCCGGTAGCGGCCCGAATTCCTCACATCACCACGGGAGGCCGAAATCCGCTGCAGAAACACCAACGCATTGTGATGGTTCGGGTTGATCCCAAGTGCTTGCTCGAAATGCTGCTCGGCCCGATCATACCATCCGGAACGAAAAGCCAGAAGTCCCCGAAAAAAAATCACCGACAGGTCGCTCCCCTCCCCCAGGTGGTCCTCCCGTTCGAGAGCCGTCGCGAAAGCGTCGCGTTGCTCCAGCGGAGGAATCCCGCACCAGGCGTATCGTTCGGCCAGGCGATCGGTAAACCCAGCCCGCGCGAAATCAAGAAGAAGCATCTCCTCCGTAGCCGGATCGCAGGCCAGCGTCTCATGCAGGCGTTCGAGGGGCTCAATCTTCACGGGACGATTCAGTTCCGGGAAGAAGGCTTCATCGAGTGGCAACGCCTCAAGATAACGATCCAGCCACTGCCGGGGTTCTTCGTCCAACTTGCCGCTGAGACGCGCCTTCGCGTATTCGGACGTAATCTCCAGAACGTCGCGATGCCGCCCATCGAGGGAGAGAATCTGGCGATGGATCAGGAGCCGCCGTTGCGCGAAAGACGCCCACTGAAGAAACAAGTTGGCCGACCGGGCAAGAACCAGAGAATCCTCAGCGGCCTCCATCTCCTTCTCGGCCACGCGCATTTCGGCGCTTTCCAGATACCCATGAACCTGGACGAACCGCAGGCCGCCGAGGAGAACACACACCCCGATCAGACCCGCCAGCACGAAAGAAACAATCCATTCCCAGCGCGGGGTCGGGACAATCCGGATCGCCAGAAGGGTAAGAAGCAAAAGACTCAGCGGACGGAGACCGGAGTAGAACCCGTGGACCAGCGACGGCAGGGACCATCCCCCGCGAGTGACTCCGATGCCCCACAGGGCGGCGAAGATGAGCAGCCCCAGGTTCAGAACCCACAGGTCGCGGCCCATGAAGATCTCCTCGATCTTCTGGTCGCGGCGCATCCGAGAGAACATACGGACAAAAACCACGGCATAGGCGCCGATAACCAGCCCGTGCACAACAGCGAAACCGATACGGTCAAAAGTGGGCGATACGGGAGAGCCAACGCCAGAAAGATGGACGAATCCGACCCCGATGAGGGCGATAACCCAGCGATTCAATTCGAGCCGGCTGCGGCTGACGAATATAGGAAGCCGGGCCAGAAGACAGATTACACCCAGCGCCGCAAGCCGGGAAAGCGTCACCGCGTCAAGCCACCACCCCGCCGCCGCCGCCAGACAGAACACGATGAAAAGAGATGCCAGTAGGAACAGGAACATGGGCAGGGCACGGCGACCGGAATGGGCGCCTCGATTACGAAGCCCGTTTCTCCTCCTCCGGTTCCAGAGAAACCGGTTCGGCGTTTTCGGGAATCTCAGGAGAACGGCGCAGGCTGGGGTGGTCCGGCGGAAGCGTCGTGAGTTGCCGGACTCGCCTCGACAGCCAGAACAACGTCAGGAACAGCACTTTCAGGTCGAAAAGGACCGACCAGTTTTCGATGTAAACGAGATCGTGTCGCAGGCGCTCGGAAATGGTTCCCTCATACCCGGTCTGCCCGCTGACCTGAGCCCATCCCGTCATGCCCGACTTGATACGGTGCCGCGCCATGTACCAAGGAATTTCCGCACGGAATTGCTCGACGAAAAAAGGCCTTTCGGGCCGCGGGCCCACCAGGCTCATCTCCCCTTTCAGCACATTTAGCAGCTGAGGAAGTTCATCGAGGTGCGTCTGCCGAAGAAGGCGTCCGATCCGAGTCTGGCGGGGATCGTCTGGCGTAGAGAAAACAGGCCCTGTCTGCTTCTCAGCATCCACCAGCATCGTGCGAAACTTGATAAGCCAGAAGTGGCGGCCGTCGGCTCCGACGCGCTGTTGCCGATAAAACACCGGACCGGAGGAGTCTCGTTTAACCAGGGCGGCAAGGAGAAGCATGACCGGGGCGAAGAGAAGGAGAAGCAGTCCGGAGCCGAACAGGTCAAAGCCCCGCTTGAGAATGACGTGCCAGCCCTGCAAGGGGGTTGAGCGCAATCCCAGGATCGGCAGGCCGTCGACCTCTTCGATTGAAACATGGCTGAAGAGAAGTTCCGTCACATCGGGAACGATCTTCACCTCCACCATTCGCTTCTGGCACTCGGCGAAGGCCTTCCCAAGCAGCTCGCGCCGGAAATCGGGCTGCGCCACGAAAACCGCCTCGATTCCTTCACGATCCAGAACCCCCCCCAAGCCATCCAGAGAATCCTTGACCCGCAGTCCCGTCAGTTTCCTCCCTACATCGCTCGGGTCCGCGGAGATAAAACCGACCACGGTCCAGCCGAACTCCGGATGACGGCGCACGGAGCGGGCCACTTCCTTCGCCGTCGGCCCGACGCCGATCACCAGCGATCTGGCGAGGCCTTGACCGGTTTTCCGGGAACGGGCCAGCTTCTTCTGAATCGCATACCGACCCAAAGCCACAAGACAAGGCACCGTTAGCATCGAGATCGGGATCATCCATCGGGCCGGAGGCCGCTGCGTGAGAGAACGTACGAAAAAGAGAATTGTGACGAACAGGGCCACACTCAGGAGCGTTCCCCGGACGAGTCGGCGCGCCTGAGCCCAACTCCAGATCTTCTCGTTACACCGGTACAGATGCACGAAGGAGAACGAGACCATCACCACGAAGAGCGCGACAGGAAACAGGCGGAGATAATCGGAGGGCAAGTGGCCACCGGTCGCGGGAAGAAACGCGACCCGGCTGATGACCCGGAATCGGAGCCAGTAAGCCAACAGAAGCCCCAACGACACGGCAGCCAGATCCACGAGTGTCACGAGAATAGGAAAATACAGATCGCGTCGTCGCTTCAGGGGCGTAGTGCCTGGATTGAATGCCATAGAAAGTACGCGGCCCGTGGAGTCGACGGAAGTGCGGAACTAGTTTTCGGAGCCGCCTTGCCCTCTGTTATTGGCCAATTTACCGCCTTTGGCAAGCCCTTTTCCACCTCGAGCCAATTCTCTTTACCGCCCCGTCGCGCGACGATAGGCCATTGACGAAGACGGGAATATTCCCGCCCAATTGCGCCACGGAAAGGACTACACCCATGCGTCCTCCTCTGAACTTCGCGGCCATCGGCTGCAGGGCGCTCCCCCGTGGTCAACATATCCCAAATCTGGCGACCCTCGCGACGCGTGTTGCTTTCGCCGCCATCCAATCGGTCCGAGAAAACCGACCGGCATCCCTCTCGGAGATCTGATCAGGCCTGGGTCTGCAACGCCGTGATCACCGCAACATGGACAATGTCATCGGTAGTGGCGCCCCGAGACAGGTCATTCACGGGAAGCGCAAGACCTTGCAGGAGAGGCCCGAATGCCTCGGCCTTGGCCAGCCGCTGCGTCAACTTATAGGCGATATTCCCCGCGCCAAGGTCGGGGAAAATCAGCGTGTTGGCCTTGCCCCCCACCGGGCTGTTGGGGCACTTGCTCTTTGCCACGCCAGAGATCAGGGCGGAATCGGCCTGCAGTTCCCCATCCACTTTCAGACCGGGCAGGCGTTCGGCGAGCTGGGCGGCCGCCTTGGCCATCTTC
>JABMPG010000077.1 GCA_013203855.1 bacterium | reverse complement strand
GCGTCTGCATGGGCTCGGGTTATTACCACAAGATCGCCACGCGCGGCCCCACGACCAAAATGGAAAAGCAGATGAAGGAATTCAGCGGTCTCGACCTGCCCCACGATTACGATGAGTATCACAAGGGCGACAAGAACATGCGCGGATGGCTGGGACAGCCGACCGGGACGCCCGTTCGCTATGAAGGACACCTCGGGCCCGCTCTGTATAAGTTCGACAAGGACGCCGCGCTCCCTGAAATCAAGACGGCGGACTCCCGGTGGCAGGCCGCCGCGCCGGAGCGGTTTGGCGAGACCGGGCTGTGTTTCCGCGTCGAGAAGACCGGGCCCTTTACGGCGGGGGAGCGTTTCACCCTTGTCGCATCCCTTCCTGTTTCCGGTGTTGCGTTCGAGGAGCAGGCGGAATACACGCTGAGTTTTCGGGTCCGCGCCTCGAGCATGTATGGCCACGTCGACCCTCGCTATTGTCCCATCCCGCGCAACATCATCGTGCGCCTGTGCGTCGATGGAAGGACCGCAGGGGATTCCGCCGAGCGGGTTCAGAAGCAGCAGGGATATCGCGAGGAGTTCCTGGTCTTCGAGGACGAACGGCCCGTCAGCCTGACGATCATGGCTCCGACGAATGGAGAAGGCGTCCTCGAGATCTGCCTTTCTGAGGCGGCGGGAACGATCGAACTCCGCGATCTGAAGATCCAGAAGGGTTGCGGGGACGTGCTCTATCGCCCCTTCGAAAACGGCCTGGTGGTTTTGAACGGCTCCCATTTCAGCCCCGTCGATTTTCCTGTGAAAGAGTTGTTTCCGGACGGGGCCTTTCGTAGACTCAAGGGCGAGCAGGATCCCTCCCACAACAATGGAGAACCGGTCGGTGATGTCCTGACCGTGCAGCCGTTGGACGCTTATCTACTTGCCAGG
Source organism: bacterium (assembly GCA_013203855.1). Taxonomy (GTDB): domain Bacteria; phylum Sumerlaeota; class Sumerlaeia; order UBA8349; family UBA8349; genus JABMPG01. Next base: position 2,718 of record JABMPG010000077.1, on the reverse strand, counting down.
AAATGAAAGGAAGAAAACCATGCCGATCCCTCGGGGAGTTTTGAAGCCCATTCTCTTTTCGTGGGCCATCGTCTCCATGGCCGTGCCCTCGGTTTTCGCGAAGGGCGAAAAGGTCATCGAAGACGGCTATCCCAAGCCGGTGATGTTCCGCAACAACAGTGAGGGCAACCTGGCCGAGAGCGGCGACTGGATTCAGTTCGTCGTTTCGGACCAGTTCGTTGACATGCGCAAGTATTCGGAAGACGCCTGGAAGAAGGTCCATCCCGACCGGCCACTCATTCATCACGTCGGCGGTCCTTTCATCAGCGCCAACGCATACGCTTCGAAGCAGATCATTCAGGATCGTGGACTCTGGCAGACGCCTCTGGGCCAGACCTTTATCGAGGAGAGCGGCGGGTATGAACAGGTCCTCGACCCGGATTTCGTGCCCATGCCGGACTTCCTGGGCTATTGGGTCTACGAGCCCGGCGTGACGCTTTCCGAGGCTATTCCGGCCGACGAGCAGATTGTCGTGGTGAAGGTGTCCAATCCCGAACAGTTCGAACCCGTTGTGGCCATACCGCCTGGCTTGAAAGTGCCTCTTGAGGAGCATACCGGTTCGCCCCGGGCGCGCCGCGTCGTCTTGGTCTGCCCGCGCACCGAACATGGGGAACTGGATTGGCTCAAGGCCGAACTGGGCGAGGTGCAGGCGACGGACAAGAAGGCGGGGACGGTCACGATTCGCCGGTTCAATACCGAGAGAGGCTGGCCCGCCCTCCCCTCGGGTTGCCGACTGGCTCCCAGCGCGTCGCGTTATTTCCGGGATGACAAATGGGGCATGGAGCATACGGAAGAGGGCCATCCTTATCACTATCCGGCCTGGCCCCACATGATGGCGAACTTCACGCCCCAGTGCCCGGTCGACCCGCGTAACGGCCTCAACGCCGCCGAGTGGTTCGCGCGTCATTTCGTCGAGCGAAAGAAGAAGTTTTATCCCCTGAGCAACGGGTATGCTCTCGACGTGACGGCGCAGACCTTTCAGCCGGGGGGCCGAAGCCTGGAAAATGCCGACTGCGATAACGACGATGTGATGGACATGGGCTGGATCGACGGCGTGAATTACTGGGGACTGGGCATGCACGATTTTGTCTATTACATGCGCAACGGGGTGCCCGGGAAATTCAAAGGCCTTGGGGACGATCTTTATCTCACCTGGGACTCGACGAGTTCGTTCCAGCAGCGGTTCTTTCATCTCCTGAACGGCGCGGAGTACGAGCATGCGATGTGCCGAGCAAAACTCGAGTACTCGGGCAACCTGGACCGTCTCCTTCTCTGGTACGAGCGCGCTCAGTCTCCGAATCTGACCTTTGTGAGCAACAAACTGCCGGACGAGGCGTACCATACGGGGGATCTCTCCGAAGTCGCCGATCCGGCTTACCACCTGGACACGTGGCGGCTGGAGATGGCCAGCACCGCCATGGGAAATGGTTATTGCCACAGCAGCTGCGACCGCGGCTCCTCGGGTGTGGCCCGCCATCCCAGAATGGATGAAGAAATTGAGAAATTCGGACGTCCCCTCCCGCTGGATTACGACGAATATCACCAGGGCGTTGCGAGTATCTATGGGTGGCTTGGCAGGCCCGCCGCGCCTTACGCGCGATACCGCGACCATCTCGGGCCGGCGCTTTACTCTCTGAAGGCGGATTCCCCGTTGCCTGAAGTGAAGGCCATAGATGAGGCGTGGAAGGCCGCGGCGCAGCGGCTGCCGGGCGGGGGAGTCCGGTTTGACGTTGCCCAGACAGGACCCTGCTGGTCGCCCTACGAACACCGCTTCAGCCTGACCGGCGTTCTCCCCTTCGCCAACGCGAGATTCGAGAAAGGCGAAGAATACACGGTCCGGTTTCGCGCCCGCGCCTCGAGCCCGTATGGTCATGTGGATGAACGCTACCGCCCCATCGCGCGTGATATGGTCATCCGCCTCCGGGTCAACGACCTGTCCGCTGCCGACTGGGGGAAAGAGACCGCGCACAAACGGGACGGTTTCATCCAGGAGTTTTATCTCTTCGAGGAGGAACGTCCCGTGGAACTGACGCTTATCTCTCCCGCTTCCGGAGAAGGGGTTCTCGAGATTTGTCTTTCCGAATGCGCGGGGACGGTCGATTTCCTCGAACTCGAGGTTCGGAAAGGCTGCGGGGATGTGCTGTATCGATCTTTTGAAAATGGACTGGTGGTTCTCAATGGTTCCACGGACACACCCCTCGACTTCCCCGTCGCGGGCCTGTTCCCGGACATCTCTTTCCGCCGATTGAAGGGCACGCAGGACCCCGAACATAACAATGGCGAAGCGGTGTGGGAGACCCTGACGATTCCCCCACATGATGGGTTTTTTCTGGTTCGAGAGACGGACTGAAGTCGTTGCGCCTGTCTATCGATACTGGAAGAGCAGGATCTTTCGGTAGGCTTCTCTGAGATCATCGCCGAGGCGTCGGGCGGAGAAACGTTCGAGAGCGCGCTTGTGGGCTTGGGCGGCGAGTTTTTCCCGCAGGGCCGAATCCTGGATCAGGCTGAGGATTGCGTCAGCCAAAGCTTTGGGGTTCGCGGGCTTGACGACTAGGCCGGTGTGGCCATCCTGGTTCACCTCGCGCACTCCTGTGTTCAGGTCGGTGCTGATCACGGGCAGGCCGCAGACCATGGCTTCGATCTGGGAGAGCCCGAAGGCCTCGCTTCGCAGGTGCGCGG
>JABMPG010000729.1 GCA_013203855.1 bacterium | reverse complement strand
TCTCAACGCCGTGCACGCCACTCCGGAAGGGGGACGGCTGGGAATCGAGTCCGTGCCCAACGGGAAACTGATCGAGGTCCGGGTGTGGGACAGCGGATATGGTCTCCCAAAGGAACACATCGGGCGGATATTCGATCCCTTCTTCACGACCCGCCACAAGGGCACGGGCCTTGGGCTCACGATCGTCCACAATATCGTGTCGGTCCACGGCGGAAGCATCGAGGCCGACAATCGGCCGGAAGGCGGGGCCACATTCTCGATCGTCCTGCCGAAATCCGGCTATGGAGATGGACAGGCGCAAAAGCAATAGAGGGCAATTCTGCAAAGGGAGCAGCAAATATGGCAAAACGAATCCTGGTGGTCGACGACGAATCAGGGATGCGCATCGCTCTGCGAGAGGTCTTGGCGCGACAGGGCTACGAGGTGTCGGTCGCATCGGACGCCTTGGAGGCCATCCAGCATATCGAGGAAGGCATCTATGACCTGGTCCTGACCGACGTGAGAATGCCGGAGATGACGGGCATCGAACTTCTCGAACGTCTCCAGGTTCGAAAGCCGGAACTGCCGATCCTCGTGATGACGGCCTACGGCACCATCGAGGATGCCGTCGAGGCTATGAAGAAAGGCGCGTCGGATTATCTTCTGAAGCCTTTCTCGAGCGACACGATTGAGAAGGTGGTCAAGCGCGCGCTCGAGCGAAGCAACCCCGCACGGACCACCGAGCCCGAACCGGCCGAAGAGTCCGATGAGAGCGAAAACAACTCGGGGAACGCATCGCGCGACCTGATTGCCATCAGCGAAAACTCGCGACAAGTCCTGGCGCTTTCGAAACAAGTGGCCGATTCGGTGGCGACAATCCTGATCCAGGGAGAGAGCGGAACGGGTAAGGAAGTCATCGCCCGCTACATTCACTCGCAGAGCGATCGGCGAAATGGTCCCTTCGTGGCCGTAAACTGCGCCGCCCTCCCGGAAGGCCTTCTCGAAAGCGAACTGTTCGGCCACGAGAAGGGCGCCTTCACCGGAGCGGTCCAGGCCCGAAAGGGCAAGTTTGAACTGGCCAACCGGGGCACGCTGCTCTTGGACGAAGTGAGCGAAATGCCACTCCCCCTTCAAGCCAAGCTACTGCGCGTTCTACAGGAAAGGGAAATCGACCCGATCGGCGCCCAGAAACCGGTGTCTCTGAACGTGCGGGTGATCGCCACGACGAACCGCAACCTCGCAAACTACGTCCAGGAGGGGAATTTCCGGGAAGACCTCTTCTACCGGCTCCAGGTGATCACCGTCGAAATGCCGCCCCTTCGCGAGCGGCGCGATGACATCCTCCCCCTTGCCGAATACTTCATGCGCCGTCACTGCCGCGTGAACCGCCGCCCCCGAAAACGGATGACCAAGGCGATGAAAGACTATCTCGTCACCCAGAACTGGCGAGGCAACGTGCGCGAACTGGAGAATTTCCTGGAACGGGCCGTTCTGCTGTGTCAGACGGACGAGATGACCCCGGAGAACATTTTCCTCGGAGGCAACCCAAGCAGTCCGCTGCCGGGGGTAACACTCAACCGGACACAGTCGCTGGAACCGAAAATCCCCCCCACGAGAAATGACTCGCCAGGCATCGAATCCCAGGCCGTCATGGCTCCCGGAGAACTGGTCACTCTCGAAGAGATGGAACGTCGACTGATCCTCCAGACCCTCGAAACCGTGAACGGAAATCGGACCCGCGCCGCCGACCTGCTCGGCGTGAGCGTGAGGACGATTCGAAACAAACTGCATCTCTATGGCCTCGGAGGAGAGCAAGCGAAAGCCGCGGTCAGTTGAGGGGGAAAATCTTGCCGGACGACATCGGCGAGGCATTTTGAGGATCTGAGGCCGTAAACACTTGAACATCAACCATCTACGACACATCCCCGGCCCTCATCCCGCCTCAGGCGCGGCAAACCGCATCTGGTCCCCCTCTTGCGTAAATTACGTTCGCCGGGAAAGGATGATCCGCCCGGCATCCTTGGAGTTCCGACTATGATCGACGCCCTCTTCGGTTCCACCGTCCAGATTCTTGAAAAAAGCATGGAACTGCGCATGGCACGGCAGTCCTACCTGGCTGCGAATATCGCCAACGCCGAGACCCCCAACTACCGGGCCGTCGATATCGACTTTCAGGCGACGATGGAGCAGTTGATCCAGAAGCGGGAAGACGGCCATCCCCGAATCGAACTGACCAAAACCGACCCGAGGCATCTGTCGATCGGCCAGATAGACAATCCCAGACAGGATCGCCCCCATCTTGTTTTCGCCGCAGGCGACGATGTCTCCATCGGCAACGACAATAACTCCGTGAACCTTGAAGAACAACTCGGCCGACTCCAGGCCAACACCATGCTCTACGGCGCCATGACCCAGATCCTGAACAAAAAAATCGACGGTCTGAAGGCCGTCATCGAAAGCGGCTCGAGGTTGTAATCATGTACGATCTGATCCCCATGGAAATCGCGGCATCCGGTATGCAGGCGGAGAGACTCCGCATGGGCGTGACCGCCTCGAACCTGGCGAACGCCCGCTCAACGCGCGATTCCATAGACGGCGGCGCCTATCAGCGGCGCTCGGTCGTCTTCCGCGCCGGACAGATGCCCGCCTTCGAAAACCTTCTGACACAAGCACGGAATGAGACCGGTTTGTCTCTCGGGGAAGATTCCTCGCAATGGCTCTTCGAACAGCACGTGCGGGGAGTGGAAGTGCCCCGGATCGAGAAGAGCGCGGTGTTCCGCAAAGAATTTGACGAAACGGGACGCCACCCGGACCGGGACGCCGAAGGCTTCGTGACCTATCCCGATATTAACGTCATGTCCGAAATGACGGACATGCTGTCCGCTTCCCGAGGCTACGAGGCAAATCTGGCCGTCATCAAGAATACCCGCGACATGATCACCCAGTTACTGGAGTTGCTGCGCAATTGACCCGATGGATACATAGAGGAATAACGAGATGGCCGACGACCTGAAAATCCAACAGATCCGCTCACTCCTGGACCCGCAGGGGGCCGGGCGCGCTCCCGAAATCCAGTCCCTGCGCCCTCCCATACCCCAGAATGCCGACACGGTGGAGGGACCTTCCTTCGAAGAAGCACTGAAGGCCTCCATCGCGGAAGTCAATGATCTGAAGGTGCAGGCGGACAAGGCGATCGAGGATCTAGCCAGCGGGAAATCCGGAGACATCCAAGGCACGATTCTGGCCATGGAGAAGGCCGATGTATCCTTCAAACTCATGATGGAGGTCCGCAACAAAATCGTGTCGGCCTATCAGGAAATCATGCGCACCCAGGTCTAAGCGTCGCCAGTTGTGCGGACATCACATCCAAAAGCCCCCCCCCCGAGAGAGAGTTGCGTCCGAAGCTCTCCCTCGGGGGTCGGTTTTTGTGCCATTCGTTTCTTGCAGGCTTGAAAGTTGCTCTTAATCTCTCGGAACCGCGGCGGACGTCAAACTATTGACTTTCGCGCCCTTCCCGATTCAGAAGTGACGGGATTTCGCCAACCGGAGCATTCTCATGCGATTTCTGAAAGACTTGTGGGTCCAACTGCAGGAACTACTGGCCCAGCAAACGGTCAGCACCAAGATCGTCGCCGGTCTCCTGCTGGTCGGGGTTCTCCTCCTTCTCGGCATCCCCATCTTCCGGTACGGCCGGACCATTGACTATGAGGTCCTGTATGCCGATCTGACCGCGGAACAGGCCAAGAAGGTCAAAGAGACTCTCGTACAGAGCGGGGAGCTTTACAGGATCGATCACTCCGAACGCAACGGCTGGACCATCAAAGTTCCAGAGGGGACGGCCCTGGACTGGCGGCTGAACCTGGCAACGGAAATCGACGTCGAAGGGGGCGGAGCCAAGAGTTGGAACATTTTCGATACGAAAGAGTTCGGCGTCACGGGCGACGAACTACGCATCAAGGAGTATCGGGCATTGCGCGGGGAATTGGCCCGCACCATCGGCCGCATGGACATGGTCCGGTCCGCCAAGGTGGACTTGGCCATCCCATCGACCGAACTCTTCATCAAGGATGACAAGCCACCGACCGCATCGGTTCTGGTAGAACTCTTTCCAGATGCCATGCTGACGAAGAACAATGTTCGTACGATTCAGGCACTGGTCGCCGGAAGCGTCGAGGGATTGACCCGCCAAAACGTCACAGTCGCCGACACTTTCGGCAACGAATTGAGCCAAGAAGAAGAGATGGACACAGCCGCGAAAGAAATAGACAGCCGGACCCGGCAGATGGACATGCACAAACGCCAGCGCGAAGAGTATGAAAACTACCTCGAACAGAAGATCCTCGATGCACTCGATCCGGTGTTCGGACCGGGCCACGTCCGCGCCAACCTCAGCGTCAGTTTCGACCACACCCTCAAAGAGGAAACCTCGACCCGTTACGATCCCGCCCCGGTGCCTCTTTCCACGGCTCAGACCGTGCGGACCATCTCCAACACAGGCGGCATCGCCGAAGGAATCACAGGCGCGGTCAATCACACCGAAGATGCGACGGAAGCCGGCGGCGAAGGGAAGAAGAACGTCGAGGTAGTCGAGGAGAACATGAGCAACTTCAACGTAGGCGTGACCGAGACCACAACAGTGCACGCTCCCTATTCGATCATGCGGATCACGGCGAGCGTCGTCGTGGACGACAAGCCAACGCGCGACACCGACAAGGACGGAAATGCCACCGTGGTGCGGAAGCCGATCGAGGACAAACGAGAACTGGAGAAAATCTCCAACGTGGTGAAAGGTATCATCAACTTCAACGAAAAGCGCCTCGGCGGGGGAGTGGACGAGGTTTTCGTCTCCAACATCTCATTCACTCCGGACATACAAGGCATTCCGTCCGACACACTGGAAAAACTTGAGCAGCAGCGCCGTTACAGCATATGGATCAAGTACGGCCTTGTCTTCGCGATTGTGGTTCTGATCATTCTCTTCATCGCCCGCCCGCTGGTTCAGATCGTGGCGGCCCGGCCGCTGGCTCAGCCCGCGCTGGCCGGTCCGGAAATACAGGCTCTGGCCGGCCAGGGAGAGATGGATTTCCTGGCCGGGCCCGAACCTGAACTCACGCTGGAGGAGCTCCGCCCAGACGCTCTGCCGCAGTCCCGGGAAAGAAGCCCAGACGTGATGTCGGATCGTCACGCGGAAATCGACGATGAGATACTGGAATTGGCAAAGTCAAACCCGAAGAAAGTAGTTCTGGTTCTCCGCTCTTGGCTGGAGATCTGAGAGAAAGGACGAATAGACAGAAATGGCACGCGACTACAAACTTTCCGGAACTGAAAAAATCGCCGTTCTTCTTCTCACGATTCGCCAGGACGTGGCGCAGGAGATCATGAAACTACTGCCTTCCACAATGCTGCAAAGAGTCACGAACTATGCGAACATGCTCCGCGATGTGCCCCAGGAAGTCATCATGGACATCAAACAGGAATTCTGCCTCCAGATGCGCGATGCCACTGCCCTTGAACTAGGCAATTCCCGCGAGGCGATTCGCGGAATGCTGTCGAGTTTCATGACAGTGGAAGAAGTCGAAAAACTAACACTGGACCTGAGCAACGAAACAGGCTCCAGCGAGGGACTGGAAGCTCTGAAGTGGATGGCCCCCGACTCGATCGCCGCCTTCCTGCGGAACGAACATCCCCAGACCATCGCACTGGTCCTCGGCCATCTCGACCCGACGCAGGCGGCCCAGGTTCTCGGACGCCTCAGACCCTCCATTCAGCCCGAAGTCATCATCCGCCTGTCAATGCTCGACCGCGTGGCCCCGCAGGTCTTGCAGGATCTCAACCAAGTCCTGAAGGAAGAACTCATCTCCTCCGCGTCAACCGCCACCGTGATCCTGGGCGGGCCCGAAGCCGTCGCCGAGATCATGAACAATGTAGACAAGAACACCGAAACGAGCATCTTCGAGGCGATCGAGGAGATCAACCCGACACTGGTCGAGGAGATTCGCGAACTCATGTTCACTTTCGAGGACCTGGCGATGGTGGACAGCCGCGGCATGCAGGAACTGACCAAACAGATCAGCCAGGAACACTTGGTCCTGGCCCTGAAGACGGCCTCCGACGACATCAAACAGAAATTCTTCCAGAACATCTCGAGCCGTGCCGCCGAACGCATTCAAGAAGATCTCGAGGTCATGGGACCCGTGAAACTGAGCGACGTCGAGGCGGCGCAGCAGGAAATCGTCAAGGTGGCTCGACGCCTGGAAGAAGAAGGCAAGATCGTTCTCGCGGGCAAGGGAGGCTCGGAGTCTCTTGTCTGATTTCCGGCCTTCCATTTCCGCTCACGGGGCACCCCGAAAGGTGGAGAACTTCCAGGCCTTTTCCGAAAACGTGTTTGCCCCCACGTCGAAGG
>JABMPG010000728.1 GCA_013203855.1 bacterium | reverse complement strand
TTCAGGAGGTCATTGACGGTCAGTTCTCTGGTCATGCGTACAAGTTACATGCCAAAAAACCAAAAAGCTATGGGAAAAAGCAGGAAAAGCGAAACAGTTGCGCCGCGTGGCTAAAGGCTTACAGTTAGGAAATGAATAGAAAGGAGTCAGGAGAGAGTAACCGGGCGACCTTCAGCGCCTGAGCATCTTGGCGGTGTCCAAAACCGCGTTGACCATGTAGTCGATCCTTTCATCGGACAACCCGTAGACCGGCAGGTGGGTGTATTCCTCACAGAAGGCTCGCTCGGCGTTGGGACAGGTCTGGCGGATTTCGTCGCGGTCGTAGCCGAGAGCCTTGAACAGGTCGTAGTGATAAAGCGGGCAGAAATGGGCGATCTGGGTCACGCCCTTTGCAGCCAGGCCCTGCTTGAAGGCCTGGATTCCGCCCTCGATCACGTCGGATTTCACTCGCAGGAGGAAGAGATGGAAGGTGGCTCCGAAAGTGTCGTCATTCATCGGGCCGGGGATAAGGCCCTCGATGTTCGCGAAGGCATCGTGCATGCGGCGCGCCACCTTTCGGCGCTGACCGGTGATCTCTTCGTTGCGCCGCATCTGGCGCAGAAGCGCGACGGCCTGTATCTCGGTTGTCGAGTAGTTGGTGGCGGGAAAAAATCCGGACTTTGACCGGATGGGGCTGACGTTGTACAGCCAGTTCTCCGGCGGCGGGCTCTCCAGGTCGAATCCGCAGAATCGGGCCATGGGGAACTGGGCGCCGAGGTCACTATCACTGACGAGTATTCCCCCTTCGCCGAGGGAGGTGATGTTCTTGACCTCGTGAAACGAGAACGCGCCGAAGTCGCCCACCGCGCCGAGTTTGCGTCCCTTGTAGGTCCCACCGAAGCCGTGGGCGGCGTCCTCGATCACCATGATATCGTGAGCGCGGGCGATCTCGAGGATCGGGTCCATGTCGACGGGATAGCCGCCTATGTGAACGGGGACGATGGCCTTGGTGCGATCGCTGATGAGGCGCTCGACGCTCTTGGGATCGAGATTTACGGTTTCGGGTTGCACATCGGCGAAGATGACGCGAGCGCCCTTGCGCAGGACGGGCGAGGCGGTAGCGATGAAGGTGATGGCGGGGACAATCACTTCGTCGCCCGGGCCGACCCCGGCCATGTCGAGGGCGATGTCGTAGCCGGCTGTCCAGTTCACGAGGAAGGAGGCGTGTTTCACGTCCAGATAGGATTTCGCGAACTCCTCCACCTCCTTGACCCTATCGCCCAGGGAGAGTTTGGTGGCTGGCTCGCCGTGCTCGAAAAGACACTGGACGGCCTCTTTCACCCTTTCCAAGGCGCGGTTGTAGGCGTCTGTGTTCTCACCGGGGCCAGCGAGAAACCGGAGAATGTCCAGAGCCAGCACGGGGTCCGGCTTCACGGCCACTGCATCCCAGGGCACCAGCGCATCCCCCGTGTTATAGCGAAAATCGCTCTTCTCTTTTTGCTGTCTCGATTTCATTTTGTTGACTCCTTTAGGGTAAGCGCAAACTTGGTTCAAACACGCAAATCCGCAAACGCCTCCGCAACCGGGCCGTAGGTGATCTGGCCGTCCCGCATGTTCAGGGCTCGGGCGCGGCCGGGGCTTTTGTTCAGAAAATCGTCGAGGCCCAAACGGGCCAGCTCTCGGCAGTAGGGCAGCGTGGCGTTGCAGAGGGCCAGACTGCTGGTGCGGCCCACCGCGCCGGGCATGTTCGTCACGCAGTAGTGAACGACGCCGTCGACGATGTAGGTCGGATCGTGATGGGTGGTGGGACGGCTCGTCTCGCAGCAGCCGCCCTGGTCGATGCAGACGTCGACGAGGACCGCGCCGTTCTTTATTCGCGAGAGAAGGATACGCGGGATGAGGGAAGGGGCGCGGCCGCCGGGAATAAGGATCGCGCCGATGATCAGATCGGCGCGGATGGCGTGACGCTCGATTGCGTGGGGATCGGAGTAGACGGTGGTGACATTCGCGGGCATAACCTCGTCGAGGTAGCGGAGGCGATCCAGGTCGATATCCATTATTGTCACGTTTGCACCGAGTCCGGCGGCGACCCGGGCCGCGCTGGCGCCGACGATCCCGCCGCCGAGGACAAGAACATAGGCCGGTTCAACGCCCGCGACTCCGCCGAGGAGAATCCCCCGTCCCATCATGGGCCGCTCGAGATATTTCGCGCCTTCCTGGATCGACATCTTACCCGCGACCTCGCTCATCGGCGTGAGAAGGGGCAGTCGACCCCGCTCGTCTTCGAGCGTCTCATAGGCCACGGCGGCGATGCCCGCCTTCAGGCAGCCCTCCGTGAGTTCCCGCGATGCCGCGAAGTGGAAATAGCAGAAAAGCGTCTGACCAGCACGCAGAAGGGAAATCTCCGATTCAAGCGGCTCCTTGACCTTCACGACGAGTTCGGCCCGCTCATATATTGTCTCGGCGTCGTTCACCAGTTCCGCTCCGTCGTCGAGATAGGCCTGATCCTCGAACCCGCTGCCGAGGCCCGCTCCTTTTTGAATCAGAACGGTGTGTCCGTCCCGCGTCAGCAGGTGCGTCCCGACGGGCAGCATCGCTATGCGGTATTCGTCCGGTTTGATCTCCCGCGGCACGCCGATGATCATGTCAATTCCCCTTCCGCGCTGGTTTCTTCCTGAGCGAACACATAGCACCGCGGACGGATGGTCAGCAAGAAGAAAAATTAAAAAACGTGCACAAAGTGTGTATTTCCCTTGACAGAACGCGGTTATGAGACGTATACGAGTTATAAGACGGTGAAGAGAGGCCAGATATGAAACAACAAGACATCCTTCGACAGCGAATCCTGCGCGCCCTCCTATCCAGCCCGCGTCTGACCAGGGCTGAGCTTCTCGAGCGGATTCCCGTTCGTCCCGCGACGCTCTATGACGCGATTCGTCGGCTCGACCGGGAGGGGCTCGTTGACGAGCCCGAACGCTCCGGCGTCAAGACAGGGCGCAAAGCCTCCCCTATCATGCTTCACCCGAAAGCGGGTCGTTTCGTGGGCGTGGAGCTCGACGTGGCGGACACCCTGGCAGTCTTGATCGATGCGTCGGGGGAAGTCCTGGCCGAGACGCGGGTCCACTCGAAGTCGCCTAAAGATGTCGAGGCCGGAAAGCGTGAAATACGCGCCACTCTGACGGATTTGCGTAAGAAAGCAAAGGCCTCCGACTGGCGAGGTCTGAAAGGCGTGGGCTTTGCCGATCCCGGCTTGGTCGACGTGAAGAGAGGCATTTCCCTTCGGGCGGTGAACATCCCGGGCTGGGAGTGTTTCCCGACGCGGGACTGGCTTCAGAAAGAGACGGGCTTGCCAG
>JABMPG010000727.1 GCA_013203855.1 bacterium | reverse complement strand
GACGATCCCGCCGGGGCGCTGAACCGTTCCCCAAGACCTTCCGGCGACCATCGTCACACCGACGATAAAGGACAGGGACGTGAACCGTCAAGAGGGACTTGCGTAATCGAGAGGGCAATGCTGGAGGAGGGGGAGGGGCCTTGGCGCGAGGCCAACGATTCGCGGAAACGCGCTCGATGAAGGCCGTTTTTCATCAAGACATTGGTGTGGCAGACTCGTCCCGGGAGAATCGCCTGACGGTTGTTCGTTCTGAATTCCACACACTCCGACAACTTGAACGCCCTACCGCGAACGAGTTGCCCGGGATTTGCCTTTTGCAGGCTCCCGGACAACGCACAACGGCACGACGTTTGCCTCAAACCGTCTCGTCGTGCCGTTGTGACTGCATTTCTGCCTTTTGCAGTGCCTCAGTAGGGCTCGAGTTTCTCGCGATCGAAACGGCGCGTCTCGCTGAGGGTGGTGCTGTCGGGCGCGGTTTTGGCGTCGGACTGGGAGAGGAGGAGCTCGCCGCGAGCCAGGCAGGAGAGAAGTTCCATGGCGGCCTTGGCGCGGGACTCGTGAACGGGCGAGGCCGTTTCGCGACGGCGGGCGAAGAGGGCCGCGACGGCGAGGTCGGCGCTCAACTTGCGCAGTAGGGCCGGCGCGGGATCGAGCGGTACGGCGTAGCGTCCCTGCAAGTAAGTGTCCACTAGGCCATCCGCATCGGCGATGGCGGCTTCGAGAACGGCGGTGTCGGGCTGTCCGTCGTGGTCGTCGTCAGCCAGTTCGATGAGATGACCGGGGTCCAGGCGTTTTTCGATGTCGGAAACAGTGGCGTACATGGGGCGGGGTTCCTTTCGGGGAGTGGCCGGGGCAAAGTCTCCCGGCCGTCCATACATTGTGGAAATCCTGGAGGATTTCTGCGATTCCCGCCCGGGAACAAAAAGACCCTGTGGGGAAAATGTTTGGAGTCTGGAGTTTGGGGTTTGGTCGTCAAGCCTGATTGAGGCTGTCAGGTTCAGGTTTTCTTTTTTCTCAGCTTGGCCGCCCGGGCCGCCAAAGGATCACCGGCTTGGATCGGTTCTTGTTCGGAGCGCTTTTTCTCGGGCTCGGGGGTCGTGGGGAACGACGCTCCGACGGGGGCGCCGGTGCCACAGGGGGCTTTCAGAAGATCCTCTCCGGATGGCTCCGTAGATGCTTTGATCTCCACTTCCTCCTTCTTGCGTGGGAAGGGCTCGCTTGCGCGGTCTTCGGCTACGTCCGGCTTGCCCGGAAAATAAGTCGGCGGCTTGATACTGTGTTTGACATGGAGCCGGGAGGGACCGGGAGGTTTTCTTTTCGTGGGGTCCAAGCCGCCGGGCTCGAGGTTTTTCGCGAGTTTCTTGCGCAACTGCCGGGCAAAGTCCGCTTTCTCTCTCGCGCGGCGGTCCGAGTCCGCTTTGGGCAGGTCTTGAGTCGGCGCCGGATCGGGGTATTCGGTCACCGGGTTGGGCGTGATGGGATGGAAGACCTTCGGCTCGCCCATCCGCTCGAGACGCCGCCTCAATGCCCGTTCCAGGCGCTGCGCCTCGCCTTCGGGAGTCTCGACCGCCGTGCCGGATTCGGTCTCCTCGATACTCGATCCGTCGCCGAGCAGGCCGTCCAGGATCATCAGCGCCGCCTTCTTGCTCGGGATGTTCGCCTCGCCGCGTTCGACGTTCCACGTTGTGAACTGGCGCAGGGGCTTACCCACGCAACAGGGGCATCCGTCTTCGCAGGGGCAGTTACCGATATGCTCGCGGACGGCGGGGACAATTCGATGGAGGAGATGATAGGCCTTCTCGGTGAACCCCAGCCCATGGGGATAGCGCTCGAAAACGAAGATGGCATTCCACGGCGAATTGACGCTGCCCACCGAGTGCGAGAGGTCACGCGTGTCGCAGGTCATGAAAAGCGGGAGCAGCATACGCAGAGCATAGCCGATCCCGCGCAGGCCCTGGTGGGTGTCGAGGCCGGACTGACGGACGTCATTCATCAGTTTTTCGGTCGGCACGAGCCAGAAGGCCATCGTCTCCAGGGCGTAGGTCGGCAGGTCGAGACCGTGGCGGGAGATCGGATCGAGTTGATAGAAGTGGATGCGTTCGAACATCCACGTGCCGCAGTAGGCCGTCACCTCGCCCCAGAAGGCCTTTCCTGTGCCGAAGGGTTTCTCGCGCAAGGGCGCGTCGATGTGGTGGATGTCCGTCCCGCCGAGGGCTTGGGTGTAATAGTCCACATTCTCGCGCCGCACACTGGCCACGTTCTTCTCGAGGTCGAGCCGGATGACACGATAGGTGTCACCGCGGTGGATGTAGATCGCTTCGGGGTGCAACAGGGGCGGCGCGTCCAGAACGTCCACTTCGCCAAGAATCGCTCCGGTATCGACGTCCTCGATGGTCACGTTGGCTCCACTCGTGTCGCGCAGGGAAACCTCGTGCTGGGGCGTCTCGGGCGCGGCGTGGTACCAGGCATGCCCGATGTGCTGAAGTTTGCGGTTGTCGGCGAGAACTCTCAGGACCAGCGGGGCGTGAGGGCCAAAAGCGTCGGTCTCCTCCTCGCGCAGGGGCAGTTCGTGAGCGGCGCATCGGAGCTGGCCAAGGATGACGAAAGGGTTCTCCGAGTCGAGCACGCCGTCCTCGACAGGCCGGCCGAAGAGGTAATCCGGCGTGCCCATGATGTACTGGTTGACGG
>JABMPG010000726.1 GCA_013203855.1 bacterium | reverse complement strand
GAGTTCAGAAGCCGGACCGTCCCATCAGTGTTCTGGTGGAGACGGGCCGTGCGGCTCTGGATTTGTTCTACGAGTGTTTCCGGCTGATCGCCTTCGTCGGCGAGTTGTCTGCCGCTCTGTTTCATGCCCTGCTGCACCCCCGGCGGATCCGTTGGGGGGACACGCTGCGCCTAACGGAATTGGCGGGGGTAAATGGCCTGCCGATCGTCGCCCTGATTGGTTTTCTAGTCGGGCTGATCATTTCCTTTCAGTCGGCCATTCCTTTGCGGCAGTTCGGCGCGGATATTTTCGTGGCCGACATGATCGCCCTGGGGATGTTGCGCGAACTGGGGCCTTTGATGACGGCCATTATTCTGGCGGGGCGAACGGGCTCGGCTTTCGCGGCGGAATTGGGCACGATGCGCGTGAATGAGGAGATCGATGCGCTGACGACCATGGGGCTGCGGCCGGTGCGGTTCCTTGTGGTGCCCCGGGTTCTGGCGGCGGTCGTGGTGACGCCCATGTTGACGCTGTTCGCTGATTTCATGGGCCTGGTGGGCGGGGCCGTCGTCCTGTTGTCGCTGGGGTATCCCTTTGTGGCATACTATCAACACGCGGTCGCTGCCGTGGGCTACGGAGATCTTCTCGGGGGGTTGGCCAAGTCCTTTGTTTTCGGGATTCTGGTGGCGGGGGTGGGCTGTTTGCGGGGGTTGCAGACCCGGACGGGGGCAAGCGCGGTTGGGGATTCGACCACGCGGGCGGTTGTGAGCGGCATCGTTCTGATTGCTGTGGCAGATGGGATTTTTGCTGTGATCTTCTACTATCTGGACATATAGGGAGTTTTCGTGAAGGTTTGTATTGTTCATAATGAATATGGCAAGCTGAGCGGCGAGGAGGTCGTGGTCTATGAGATCCAGCGATTGCTGGAGGATCACGGCCACCAGGTGATTCCCTTTATTCGCGGGAGCGCGGAAATCGAGGCGATGTTTTTGGGCAGCACTCGCGCCTTTTTCGCCGGCATCTATAATCCGGGGATGCGCAAGCGGTTTGGCCGTCTTCTCGATGAAGAGAAGCCGGATCTGATTCACGTCCATAACGTCTATCCTCTGATCTCTCCCGCCGTTCTGGTCGAATGCGGCCGCCGGGGTGTGCCGGTCTTCATGACGGTCCACAACTATCGTCTGGTCTGCCCGAATGGTCTTCTGCTCTCTCACGGTGATATTTGCGAGCGTTGCGTGGAGGGGCGGGAGTACTGGTGCGTCCTGCGCAACTGTGAACGCAGTCTTCCGCGGAGTCTGGGCTATGCGCTGCGCAATGCGGTCGCGCGAAGGTTCCGGTTCTTCCTGGGCAATGTCTCTGTTTTCGGGTGCTTGACGGAATTCCAGCGTGACCTTCTGGCCGGGCATGGCTTTCCTCGGGAGCGGCTGAGTGTGATCCCCAACATGGCGGAGGATCGGGTGGACACTTCCTGTTTGCGTCAGGGGGATTACGTCGGGTTCGCGGGCAGGGTGAGTCCCGAGAAGGGTGCCGATGTTCTGATCGAGGCCGCGCGGCTGTGTCCGGAGATTCCTTTCCGGGTGGCGGGGGACTATGGGCCCATGCCTCACCTGGCGGAAAAGGCGCCCGGCAACGTCCGCCTGCTGGGCCATGTGAAGCGGGACGATCTGGACGCGTTTTACGGGGGGTGCCGTATGCTCGTGGTTCCGAGTCTGTGGCATGAGGCGTTTGGCCTGTGCACTGTTGAGGCCATGCTGCATGCCAAACCGGTGATTGCCTCGCGTCTGGGCGCTTTGCCGTCCATCGTGGATGACGGTAAGACGGGTTTTCTGGTCGAGCCGGGGAATCCCGTGGCACTGGCCGAACGGATCCGCGAGGTGTGGTCGGACCCGGATTTGGGTTCCCGGTTGGGTCTGGCGGGGCGCGAGAAAGCTCGGGTGGAGTATAGTCCCGGTCGGTATTACAAGCGGTTGATGGACGCCTATGATCGGGCATTGGAGAAGTAGCCAGAGGCAGGAGTCGGCGTCGGTTCCCGAAGCGGAGCCGGGGCGACTTGTGCCACGAACAGATTGATGGACGATGTTTCGGATAGACTTCAGGAGCACCTGATTTCGAGCACTGAAATCACGCGTATGTCTTTGTTCTGGCTTCCTTCCTTTGTAGGGTTTAGTACCTAGCCCTCCGTAATATCACCAACGTTTAGTTTCCGCATTGCCCCGAATTGCCTTTGTAAACCGACATGTGAGAATAATATCTCGCGACGCTGATTCGTCATGATGGAGTTCAGCATGAGAGGCGGACGGAGAGATGGAAGATAGAAGCCCAAATCGATACATGATAAATAAGGTCACCTTTGATCTGGTTTCCTATCAAGATGTTCTGGGGCGGATCTGTCGATGGAAAGAGCGGGGTGAGCGGCAGTTCATCACGGCCACGAATCCTCATAGCGTGATGCTTTGCCATCGTGATCCGAAAATGCGGGACGCCACGGCCAGGGCTGGTCTTACTCTTCCCGATGGCGCCGGGGTGGTTTGGGGTGGCAATCTGCTGGGCCATTGTCACAACGGGCGGGTGACGGGTCCGCAGTTGATGTTGAACCTGTGCGACTGGGGCCGGGAGCGCGGACTTCGGCATTTCATCTATGGGGGGAAAGAAGGGGTTGCGGATAGGTTGGCGGCCAATCTTCAGGCGCGATTCCCTGGGATGGAGGTGGTGGGGACCTATTGTCCGCCCTTCCGGGAACTGAGTTCGGCAGAGGATGCGGGAGTGGTGGAGTTGATCAATGAGACCCGGCCAGATATTGTCTGGGTGGGTCTGGGCGCGCCGAAGCAGGAGAAGTGGATGCTGGATCATATGGGGATGATTGCGGCGCCGGCCATGATCGGCGTGGGTGCGGCTTTTGACTTTCATGCGGGAAACGTGGAATGGGCGCCGGCGTGGGTGCGCGAGGCGGGCCTTGAGTGGATCCATCGGCTTTACAAGGAGCCCCGCCGGATGTGGCGTCGCAATCTGGACAGCCCGTTGTTTCTGTTGGGCGTTCTGTCCCAGATGGTTCTGAGTCTTGTGGGTCGTCCGCCTCAACCTTTTGCCTGGGACGAGAACACGTCGGGCCGGGCTCAGGCCAGTCACTGATTTCTTGGGTTGCCAGGAGGACGCGAGCAAGGGTTCTGTACCTCATCGGATGTCGGATTTGTGGATTCAATGCGGCCTTCCATCTGCGAGGGGCAAGAAATCCCGGTGACAGGCTCATCTTTTTCTTGACTCTGTTACCCATCACCAGTAGAAACAAGACAATCGGGGCTCGGCTTGAGGCGGGGGGGCTTCCGCCACACTTGTGTCTAATGTGTTGTTTTGATTGCCTTGGCCTTGCAACTAATTTTTTGAAAAGGGGAACCCTTTCGAATGTGGACCCTCGGCCTTCGGGCCATGCTCCCCTTGGTGTTGGCTGTTCTGTTGTCCAGTTGCTCTTGGTTTTCCAGTAAGAGCGATCTTTCGAAACAGACTCTTCATCTAGCCGCTCAATCCGACCAGGTTGTGTATGCGCCGGGTCAGGCGGTGATTGTTACCGTCACCCTTCATAATTCGGATTTCTGGGACGAAGTTGTTGCGGAGCTCGACAAGGAGTCGATGGAATTCGCGTTCACGCCGGTGAAGGAGGGAGGGGCCAAACAGGTTCGGCTGGCCCGTCCTGTGG
>JABMPG010000725.1 GCA_013203855.1 bacterium | reverse complement strand
TCCGTGCAACGTGAACGTGGTGGGGTTCTGGGCTAACGTGGAGGCGTTTGAGCGATACGGGATGGAGCCGCCGCCGGAGTATTGGGACGTGGAGACTTTCGAACGGACCGGTCGGGAGTTTGTGAAGCGGGCGAATCCTCCGGGACAGCGCCGAACGGTTTTTTTCTCGAGCAGCCCGCTGGGAGAGTTGGGCGACCGTCTGCTGACCGCTCTGCACCGTAGTCTGGGGCTGAGTATTTTCAACGAGACGATGACGCGGTGCACCTTGGACGATGAGCGTTATGTCCGGGTCTTGGCGATGATTTACCGGTGGGTACATGTGGATCATCTGATGCCGACGGCGGCGGATGAGGCGTCCTTCGCGACACAAGCGGGCTATGGCGGGGCCACACTATCACTTTTCCAGAGCGGGAACTACGCGACCGTAATTACGGGGAGGTGGTTTCTGATCCGGGTGCGGGATTTTCAGAATCCGCCGCGGGTGTCAGTGAGCAATTTTCCGGTTTTCGAGTTTCCGAATGCGGTGATCCGTGCGCGGACGGCGGGGGTGTATGCGGGGAGCAAGCACCCGGATCTGGCCGTGCTGTTTCTGGCCTACCTGGCTAGCGAGAGTTACAACATGCAGATCGTCCGGGACGCGGACGCGCTTCCTCCGAATCCGATTTTTACCCGGACGGACGCTTACCTGCGCCCGGCGGACCATCCCAACGAGTGGGGGGCTCACGAGATCCCCGCGGAGGCGGCCAAGACGATCGCGATCAGCGACAGCAATAGTCCGTTCGTTCCGAGGGCAACGGTTGAACGGATTCTTCGGCAGGGGCGTGAAGAGGTGCTCGCGAACCTGTCGAGCCCTTCGGAGGCGGCGCGCACGACGGCCCGGCGCATCAACGAGGAGATCGATCGTCGGTTGGAGAACAGTTCGGATCTACGGAAGCGATACGATTCCCTGGTGGAATGCCAGGCGGAGATCGAACGCCGGCGGAAAGCGGAGGAGAAGGTTCCTCTGGAGTGGATCACGGATCCTTTCCATCGGCGCTACTACAGTCACCAAGGCTGGGGGGAGAACTGAGCGATGGCGAGGGACAGCAAACCCCACCGGGACCTGCTGGTCGGCTTGGGATTCCTCGCGCCGAACATTCTGGGTTTTCTGGCGTTCGTGTTTTTTCCGTTGCTTTTCAGTCTGGTGATGGCTTTCACCAACTGGGATCTGCAACTTCACAACATGTTCAAGGAGGAGCCGCTGCGCGCGGTGGGTTGGGAGCATTTCGGGCGTCTCTTGCACAGCGGCCTTTTCTGGAAATACCTGCGCAACACCCTGTTCCTGATGATTGGCATTCCATTCGGGATTGCCGGGAGTCTGTTCGCGGCGATCATGCTCAGTCGCAACCTGCGCGGTGGGGGGCGGACGTGGACATTGCTGATTCTGGCTGCTTTGCTGATTTCAAGCCTGACGGTTCTGGCGCTGGTCGGCGGGGGCGCGACCGCGATGGCGATAGTTCTGGGGGGACTGGCGGGCCTGGTTCTTCTGCTGGGAGTGCTGGGGGGGAACACGGTCTACCGGACGCTGTTTTTCATGCCTCATTTTACGGCTGGTGTGGCGACTTTCATTCTGTGGAAGAAACTCTACAGTCCACACACGGGCCCCATAAACAACGGGCTGTCGCCCGTGCTGGACCGGTTGGCGGAGGGCGTTGGCCTGCTTCCCGCGGACATTGTGCAGGGGGGATCGTGGGGCTGCGCGGGTGTAGTCGCTTTCTTGCTGCTTTTTGGATTCGTCAAGTTCTGGTCACTCTGGAATGACGGCGAAATTGGCCTGTTAGCGGTGCTCGTGGGGTCGTTGTTCCTGGCATTGCCTTGCGCGTTTGTGGGGCAGTGGCTCAAGAACGGCGACGCGAGTTGGGCGATCTGGGGCGCGGCTTTCGCCGGAGCGGTAGGGGCTTTCGGGGTGGCAATGGTCCGGGGGCGGGATTTTCTTTGCTCCCGGAACGAGGGTGTGGGGCACGCAGCGGTGCTTGGGGCAGTCCTGATGATCGGGCAGTTCGTGATGATCGGTCTCAGCAATGTGTTCTTCGACCTGCCGGCCATGGCTTCCGACGGTCTGGCGCCGCCGGAGTGGCTGACGAACTACGACTGGGCGAAGCCTGCCATCATGCTGATGGCTTTCTGGGCGGCGATCGGGTCGAATAACATGCTCCTGTACCTGGCTGGTCTGAGCAATATTCCGGTGGAACTGTACGAGGTCGCGGATATAGACGGCGCAAACCGGTTCGAAACCTTCTGGCACGTGACGTGGCCTCAACTAGCCCCGGTGACGTTCTTCATCGTGGTGATGAGCGTTATTCATGGTTTGCAGGGAGGGTTCGAGATGGCCCGGACGATGACGCAGGGCGGGCCGGCCGGGGCGACGACAACGCTGAGTTACTTCATCTATACCGAAGGGTTCGAGACGGGGCGGCTGGGATATGCCTCGGCCATTGCCTGGAGCTTGTTTGGTCTGGTGTTCGTAGCGACTTTTTTCAACTGGAGATTCGGAAACCGATACGTCAATGAGTAAATCCGACAACACAAAACCCCGGATTCGAAGACGGCGGCGGTCGGTGAATCTGTTGCTGGCACGCTTCGGGAGAATCGGCGCGCTGCACCTGGTTCTGACCGGAGCGGCACTGACCCTCGTTGTGCCCTTCGTGTGGATGGCGCTGACAAGCCTCAAGCCTCTGGAAGAGGTGGGGCTGGAGAGTTGGATTCCATCTGTTTTCCAGTGGCACAACTATCGGGACGTATTCGAGACGCGGGGAATTCAGTTCGGGCGGTGGTACTGGAACAGCATTTTCATCGCGACGAGCGTGACGTTTCTCCAGGTCTTCACGAGCTCTCTGGCCGCGTTCAGTTTCGCCCGGCTGCGATGGCCGGGACGCGACAAGGTGTTTGTGCTCTATCTGGCGACGATGATGCTGCCGGGTCTGGTGATGATGATTCCAAATTTCCAGGTCATGATTTTTCTGCGCCTGGTGGACACGTATTGGGGCCTGATCATCCCGGCGGCGTTCAGCGCCTTCGGGACGTTCCTTCTCCGCCAGTTCATGCTGACGATCCCCACGTCTCTCGACGAGGCCGCGGAAATGGATGGCGCGAGCAAGTGGCAGATTTACTGGGACGTGGTGATGCCTCTGTGTCGTCCCGGGCTCATCACGCTGGCGATCTTCACTTTTATCGGGAACTATCACAGTTTTTTCTGGCCGCTGGTCATGCTCAAGAGCGTGCACCGCTACACGCTGCCGATCGGGCTGTTGTTCTTCGATTCGAGCCAAGGGCAGCAGACAAATCTCCTG
>JABMPG010000724.1 GCA_013203855.1 bacterium | reverse complement strand
TCAGTGAAGTCACCCGCTGCACCACCGGCATGGTCTCGATGGTTCCGTGGCAGTTGATGCACGCAAGGCCCGAGGTGACATGGCGGCTGTGGCTGAAATAGGCAAAATCCTCCAGGTCGTAGACCTTCTCCCAGATTACCGGCTCTTTCGCCTCCCAGTACCTGACGATTTCGGCCACCCTCTCCACCTGGTGAGGTTTCTCGGGATCGCCGCGGAAATCCTCATGGCAGTTCATGCAGACCGAGACCGGCGGGACAAGGGCATGGTCGCCTTTGTCGGCTTCCACGTGGCAGTACAGACAGCGGATTTCCATCGATCCGGCGTGCAGCACATGGGAAAACATGAGCGGCTGCTCTGGCTTGTAGCCCCGGCGGATCCGGTCCGGCCAGGCCGCGTGAAGAGTCAGCAGAGCCCCGACCAGCAGAGAGGTCCCCACCACGACCGCAGTGATCCAGACCCGGCGGTCGAAGGCGCGGGTGAACAGAATGGGAGGAGTGTCGGAATGTTGAGACGGCTCGGGCACCGTTGGTTTCTTCGTCTAAATGGTTTCGCGGCGCGCGGGCCGGACAAGAGACGACGGGACATCTCTAATATGACAAGAATCCCAAACATTCTGCCTTGGGGCAAGATCCCTGTCAAAAGTTTTCTGGCGCGAGCGCGGGACTGATGTCCCCGTGCCCAACTCGACAGACTTGAAAACGGTGGGCCACAAAAGCCACTTCATCTCATGTGGATCGTCAGTCTCACGCCCGCCGGAACACGAATTGCCCGTTTCAGCCGGACCGTCAGAAGGCCCGCGTTCCGTTCCGACTCGCAATCCACCCGCTTGCCGGCCAGTGTGACCCGAATCGTGGCGGAATTCTTCTTCAGACCTCGAAGGTGGATTTCCTTCAGGGCCATAGAGCCCCGCTGCACCGTCAGATCGACCAGCGCCCCTGCCGGAGCGGTCGAGGCCGTTCCCCAAGCGGATGGAGTGGCAAAGACGAAACGCGAAGGCTCGGGCCGGACCAGGAAGGTCACCGACTTTTTCAGCGCGTCGCACGAAAAACCGGTCAGAGCCAGATAGATCGCCCAGGAGCTCAGTGCTCGATAGTAGTGCCCCCCGCATTCGATATGGTTGAATCGCAGGCCCGCGCGCTCATAGCGTTCCCAAACGTTCCGGGCGACGGTCAAGGCCTGCTTCTCCATGCCCATCCACGCGAGATGGGCCGCCAGCGAATACTCCACGCCGCTCCAGGGCCAGTTCGCTTGATCCGCCGTATGCCGGCCGATCTCCACGCCTCCACCCGACGGCCAGGCACAGTTGGCCAGGAACCCACGGGGGTGGGAGCAGTGCTTGAGGATCGCCCCCAGCGCCGACTTGATCCGCCTGTCGGGCAGCAGCCCCTCGCCCGCGCTTTGACGCAGGAACCAGTCCGCGTTCACCTGGTCGGCCATGACCCCGTCGTTCGCTTCTTTCTCTATCGGGTCGTAGCAGAGCCGATAGTACGTCCCCGTCCAGAGCTGCTCGTCCAGTTTGACGAGGGCATTCTTCAACTGTTCACGCAGGGCGGCCGCCATTTCGGCCTTCTCGAGAATCTCCGCCAGGTCCGCCGCCGCGCGCAGGGCTCCGGCATACAGAAATCCGACGAAGGCCGACGTCCCCTTCAAGGGAAACTGATCGTAGGTCTGATCGGGTCCGGTGTTGTTCGGCAGGCCGTCCCCGTCCTTGTCGAAGGTGCGGAAAAACTCCAGAGACTTCTCGACCGTCGGCCACATCCGGCGACCGTACTCCAGATCGCCCGTCCAGAGCACGTCCCTCCAGACCAGCAGCACGAATTGCGGGATCAGGTCAATCCGTCCCCGATGATCGATATCGGGGCAGGAAAAGGTCCCGGGCATCATGTGAGGGATCTTGCCCGGGGCCTCCATGTTGCTCACGGTGAGCTCCATCTGGCTCTGCTGGATCTCCGGAAAGAACTGCACGATGGGGAAGGAGCCGTAATAGGTGATATCGGTTGTCTGCAGGCCGCAGCACCCCAGGCCCTCCCAGATGCCGAAACGCCCTTCCTTGTCCCACCACGACGACTTCACCAGCGTGGTGAATTGGGCCGCGATCGCGTCGAGCAGCCACCCCGGAAAACTCGACGTGTAGAAAGCGTCCACGAATTCGCGGGAGCGATCCCGCAGCCGCTCCAGGTTCTTCAAGCCGTATTCGAGAACCGCGTCCACGTCGCCGAACCATTCCGCGTACATGTGGCCGATCTTGGTCCCCTTCGAATCGCGCGGGGCATAGTCGCTCTCTCGGAAGTTCGGGAAGTGCCACGCCAGAACAAAAGTAATTCGGGTCGAGCGACCCTTGCGGATCTTCACCGTCTGACAGAACGCCCCGATCGGCGTTCCTCCCCGGAGCCGGGCCTGGACACTCGCCCCCATGTTTCCGATCTGACCCTTGAAATCCCCCACGTCGCGGCTCTCGAACTCGCCCGTCTTGCGGAGCGGCTCCCATATGTCGCGCTGGTTGCGGGGATGGAAAACATACGAGGACTTCGAGCGGCCCTCGGCGAAGGCCGCCATGGCCATCGCCCCCTGGTCGCCCGCGTCGGCCAGGTGTCCCTCGCGCGTATAGAGCACGCGGTCGGCCCGTCCCATACGCCCGAAGGTCATCTTCGACGGCTTCTCGGGATTGGTATAGCCCACCAGGTTGCGCTGGGCCTGGAAAAGGGAAACTGTCAGGTCCTGGCTCGTGCGGTTTTCGATATTGAAGGTGAAATAAGCCAGCGGCAGGCCCGAATTCCTCGCGTCCAGAGGAATGAAGGGACTGAAAGCCTCCAGTTCGATCCGGACGGGCAGGTTGTCGAACAGGTACTTCAGCCGCGTGAAGGGCACATGCGGAACCGATTCGATCGAAACGGGATGTTCCAGCCACGGCATCGCATAGGAATCGTTGAGAAACCGGTCATAGCCCGGCGCCAGCCCCAGGACAGCCGAGCGGTTAAGGTCTGCCCCGTGAACCTGCAAGCCGAAGAAAGCAGTATCCAGCGGCGTCTGAACCGCAGGCCCCGTGCCCCATGGCCGATTGTTCATGATCTGCCACTCGTGCAGATATCCGTCCGCGCGCAGTTCCACGCTGCCCGTTCCCAAACCGCCCAGAGGAATCCCGCTGTTCCGCAAGCCGTCACTCATTTACAGTCTCCTTGTCGCTCCAAAGTCACCCCTCTAGAAATCTTGAAACAACCTACAGCCCGCCGCGGATGATGTCCAATGTTTGTTGAGAACCATTGCGATCCGGTGTGGACGGGGGGCTCTTGCATTCGGGATTTCAAAGGCATAGGATAGAGGCTCTTTATGCTCGCGGCAAGGCTTTGGAAGGGTCTTACACAGCCGCGAATTCCGACAGGAAGGCTCTCTCATGCGTGTCGAAACCTTTTCCCCGGATCGTGAGGAATTCCTTCGTGACGAGTCGAGGCGGATTGGTCGCGCCGACTCGATCTCGTTTCCCCGCAACGATGCAGATGTGCGCGAGGTTCTCAGGGAAATGTACGAGAAGAACATCCCGATCACGGTCCAGGGCGCTCGGACCGGTCTGGCCGGCGGGGCGGTGCCCGAGGGCGGCCATGTTCTGAACCTGGGCCGCATGGACCGGATTCTCGGCCTTCGCCGCGACTCTGCGAGTGGAGAGTATCTCCTGGCGGCCCAGCCTGGGGTTCCCCTTTCCGATGTCCGCGAAGCCCTCGAGAAATCAAAGTTCGATACCGAGGGCTGGGACGCCGAGTCGCTCAAGACTCTGGCAGCGCTGAAACTGGAGCCACCCCATTTTTTCCCGCCCGATCTGACCGAGGTCACGGCCAGCGTGGGCGGCATGGCAGCAACCAACGCTTCGGGCGCGCGCTCTTTTCATTATGGTCCGACCCGGCCCCACATCCGGGGCCTCCGGCTGGCCCTGGCCGACGGTTCGGGAGGCTGGCTGCGGCGAGGAGAGCAGTTTGCCTCGGGCCGGACTTTCTCTCTCCGCTTTGAAGGCAGCGTCGCCATCGAAGGCGCGCTTCCCCGCTACGAAATGCCCGACGTCAAGAACGCGGCCGGATACTATGTTCACGACAACATGGATCTTCTCGACCTGTTCATTGGCAGCGAGGGGACATTGGGCGTGGCGACTGAATTGGAGCTGGCCCTGCGGCCCGCACCGTTCTTCCGGTGGGGTTTCACGTCCTTCTTCCCCGACGAGAGCGCCGCGATCCGGTACGTCCGCGCCGTGCGGGGAGAGTCCGTTGACGATATCGAACCGGCGCCCGTGCGGCCCGTGTCCATTGAGTTCTTCAATCATTCCGCGCTGGACCTGCTTCGCGAGCAAAAGCGTTCCAATCCCGCCTTTTCCGGTCTGCCTGAGATCGAGCCGGGATTCCATACAGCGGTTTACGTGGAATTTCACGGAGCTGACGAGGACGAGGTGGGGGAGCACGTCATGGGCGCGGCCGAGACGATGGTCGCATGTGGGGGGGATGAGGATTCGACTTGGTCAGCCAGCGAACCGGCGGAGATCGAGCGCCTGCGGAATTTCCGGCACGCCACCCCCGAGGCGGTCAATCTCCTTATCGACCAGCGCCGTCGGAAAGACCCGGCCCTGACCAAACTTGGCACAGACATGGCCGTGCCGGACGAGAAACTGCCCGAGGTGATGGACCTCTACAATAGGGGGCTGAGCGAATCCCGCCTCGAGTCGGTGATCTTTGGCCACGTCGGCAGCAACCATCTGCACGTCAATATTCTGCCGAACAGTCTGGCGGAGTACGAGAAGGGCAAAGCCCTCTATCTCCAGTGGGCTCGCCGCGTTATCGATATGGGGGGCACGGTGGCTGCGGAGCACGGCATCGGAAAAATCAAGGCGCCCTTTCTGCTCGAGATGTACGGCCCGGATGGGATCGGACAAATGGTGGCCCTCAAAAAACTCTTCGATCCGAAGTGGCTGCTGAACCGCGGCAGCCTTTTCCCCATGCCCGAGGCTTGACAGCCGCAAGCGTAGAGGGATAGATTACGGTACTCGTAGTCTCGTGGTTCCCCCAAGGAGAGAGAATATGGCGTCTCTGACCGACAAACAAAAACAGCGCGCGGACGGAATTCTCAACCATCTTGGCGATCTGCTTGAAAAACGCATCCAGCAGGCCGGCCGCGTCAATCCCAAGGTGCCCCAGGTCTCGGCCGACATTCTCTGGCATCAGATAGCGACCATGCGGCAGGTCATCGAGACCGCCAAAGGTTTCGGCCCCATCAAACTGGTGGTGAGCGACATTCTGTGTTCGACCGACGAGCCGAAGAAGCGCGACCTCTTCAACCCCTCCAACCAGGTCTGCCTTCTGAATGAGATTCTCCCCAGCGAAGAGGAATCGGGATCCGAGACCCGTCGCGCGGGCCAGCTTGAGATTCGCGACGTTCGAACCCTCTATCGCGCCCTCGACCCTTCCCTCGACAAAATCCTCACCCTCATTCAGACCTGGATCTGGTGGGATCTGCGCGACGCTGCCGACCAGCTGCGCTTCGACATGCAGGAGCAGCGGATTCTCTCCCTCCATGGCCGCGAACTCGATGCGGGCATGGTCGAGTACTATCGCAAGGAGATGGGAGCCCGCCCGGGCGAGGATGTGACCAAGCAAGCCGTCATCCGTTTCGAGCTAGGGCGCGCCCGGGAGATCGTCGACCGCTATCAGGCGGCTCGCGAGACAGACCGGGGCCACCAGGCCATCGTCGTTATCCAGGAGCGCGGAGGTTCTCAGGAGGAGGACCAGATGGTGATCCGGCTAGCCAAACGTCTGTCGGCCATCGAGAAGGTCCGCAGCTTGAACGGCAACCTGGACCAGGCAGTGAAGAATTACTATTCCGGCCAGCTCGGCCTTTCCGCCGACCGCATCAACCAAGAGGCCATCCTGCGCTATGAAGAAAGCCAGGCCCGGCTCGAACGTCAGCGTCTGGCGGATCTGCTGCTCCAGGCCGGCGGTCGCCTGGGCTCGACGGCCAACTACAAACTCCTGATCCTCGGTCAGATGGGAAAGCGCCTGGAGGTCTTGGCCGGCAAGACGGGCATCGCCGTTCCCCCGCCGGAGAAGAAGGTTCCCTCTCGGACCGCCGAACAGGCCGTCTGAGATCCGGGCCCCGGATAGGGAGTTTTCCTCAAGCCTTTTCCGCGATCTGGCGGAATTGCTGGTAAGCGGCGTCCCACACCGGGTGATCGACCGGCCTATAGATCTTGACTGCAAAAGCGTCGCGGATAAGGGGCTGAGCCTCGGGCAGAGAACGGATCGCGCCGAGGGCTATGGCTTGAACCATTGCGTTGCCGACCGCAGTGGCTTCTTCGGGACCAGCCTGGACCGGCAGGTTCAGCGCGTTGGCCGTGAACTGGTTGAGGAGCGCATTCCGGCACCCGCCGCCGACGATGCTGACGATCTCAGTCACTATCCCCGAAACCCCGCAGAGTTCTTCGTTGATCTGGCGGTACTTCAGGGCCAGGCCCTCGGTCACCGTTCGCAAACACGCCCCCCGATCCGTCGGCGGCTGTTGGCCCGTGCGGCGGCAGTATTCCATGATCGCCTCCTCCATGTTGAACGGGTTGTAGAAGGACAGATCGTCCACGTCGATGAAGGCGTTGAAGGGCTCGGCCTGCTCCGTTAGGCGGATGATCTCCTCCCAGCCCATCTCCTTGCCGTCGGTGGCCCGCCAGGCCCGGCGCAGTTCCTGCACGAGCCAAGTACCCATACAGTTCTTCAAAAACCGGATGTTGCCGATGCCCCCCTCGTTGCTGAAATTGGCTTGCATGGCGGCGGCGGTGGTGATCGGTTCCGGGATCAGCTTGCCCACCAGGCTCCAGGTTCCGGAGCTGATGACCAGAGCCTTCTCGGGGTTCTCGAGAGGGGCGGCGGCAAAGGCGCTGGCCGTGTCGTGAGCGCCGACCGCGGCGAGGGGCGCGGGATTCAGCCCGACCTTCTCCGCCAGGACTTCATGCAGATTGCCGACGATTGTGCCGGGCGCCACGATGGGCGGGAGCATTCCGGCGGACACGCCGAGCGCGCCGAGGATCTCCTCGCTCCACTGCCGCGTTCTCGCGTCCATCAGTTGGGTCACGCTGGCCCAGGACGAATCGACCTTCCACACGCCGCCGAGATAGTAATAGAAGAGGGTGGGAATCGGGAAATAGCGCGTTCCCGGCAGCAGCAGTTCGGGCCGATTCTGGACAAACCACAGAACCTGGTTACTGACGTTAAAGGGCTGGAAGTGAATGCCGGTGATCTCGTAGATACGCTGGGCATCGATCCGTTTCTTCACCTCGGCGACCATGTTGTCGAGCCGGTGATCGCGATAGGCGTAGACCTTGCCGAGGAGGTCGCCCTTGGCCGTGATGAAATGGCCGTCCGCGCCCCAGGTGTCGATGCCGATGGAGTCGACATGGTCGCCAACCTCCCGGCGATAGGCCCGCAGTCCCTCGATCAAGTTATGGTAAAGAAGGGTATCGTCCCAGTAAGTGCGCTCGGCCAGTTCGCCGTTTTCTTCGGGCATATAGAAGGAAACGCCCTCGTGGGCGAAGCGGTGGATCTCATCGAGTTGAAAGCCTTTTTCGCTCAGGGTCGCGACGAAGCATTTCCCTCCCGAAGCGCCAAAATCGACAGCGAGAATGCGGTGGGTTGTCATGCTTGTTCCTCCTGCGGGGATTGCGGTCCAGATGTCGAAGCAGGGGGAAGTATGAGTAATGTGGCGCGGGAAATCAACCTCAAATCGTCACATTGTGGTTGAAGAATGTTCGTTGCTCGCGTACTCTTGTGCGGATGTTGCGCGTTTTACTCGAGACTACTGGAGAAACCTGGGTTTCAGGCGGGGAGTGAAAAACGTTGGCTGACAAGGATTTATCGCGTTTCGGAGGGGACAGACAGGACCGGGAAGGGCTGATTCAGTACCTCGCGCCCGCTTTGAGGGGGGCTTTGGGTTGCCGGGAGAAGGCCGTTCTCATCCAGGTGGACGATTCAGCAGAGACCGCGACCCTCGCGGCTCAGGCTATCCGGAAAGGGCCGGAGCGAAAGGTTTTCGGCGATTGGCCCGTGCCGGTCTGCGTGAGTTGGAACGAGGGCGAAACCGCCCGGGAACTGGCGAAACGTGCGACAGACGAGTTGCGGGAGCGTGAAGTTCCGCCCCGATGTTTCGTGGCGGGTGGACTCGGCCTTTTCGTGGCCGCGCACGATGTGGTGACGGCCCGCCAGCTCCTCGAATATGGGAAGAAAGCGCTTCGCGCTTGGGCTGACGGACAGGATGCCCCGAAGGAACCGCCACAAGCAAAGGCTTCAACAGGTTGTCGCGAGGGGCGGGTCGCCGGCAAGGTGGCTCTGGTCACTGGCGCGGCCCAGGGCTTCGGTCTCGGCATCGCCGAGCTTCTCGTGGCCCAGGGCGCTTGGGTGGCCTTGGCAGATATCAACTTGCAGGGCGCGCAAGAGGCGGCCCGGGACCTGGAAGCCCGTTTCGGCGAGGGCGCGGCTGTCGCGGTCGAGGTGAATATCACGGATTCGGAATCCATTCAGAGAGCTGCGGGCGTCGTGGCGCGGACCTATGGTGGACTGGACATCCTGATCTCGAACGCGGGTGTCCTGAAGGCCGAAAGCGTTAAGTCCCAACCCGAGAAGGATTTCGATTTCGTTACCAGCGTGAACTATCGCGGCTATTTTCTGACGGTCAAATACCTCTGCGGTCTCATGGCGGCCCAGCACGACGCGGATCCGAAGTGGCGCGGAG
>JABMPG010000723.1 GCA_013203855.1 bacterium | reverse complement strand
GCCCGGAATGTCCGCGATCTCGAGAAACGCAGGACTGAGTTCGAGACGGTGCGCACGCTGTCCGATGTGGCGGCCGGCCGGAACCGCCTGCGGGTGAGTTTTCAGCGTTTCGTCCTGGGGTCTCTGTTCGATGACGTCCTGCGCGAGGCGTCGCGACGGCTCCACGCCATGAGCAACAAACGGTATCACCTGCTCCGTCCCCGAGAGCAGACCGGGGGCCTGGAGGTGGTGGTCTACGACTCCCATACGGGCGATCAGCGACCGGTGAGCACCCTGTCGGGCGGCGAGAGCTTTCTGGCGTCCCTGTCGCTGGCACTCGGCCTGAGCGACGTCGTTCAGGCCTACGCAGGCGGCCTGCGGCTGGACACAATCCTGATCGACGAGGGCTTCGGGGCCCTGGATCCCGAGACTCTGGATCTCGCCTTCACGGCTCTGATCGACCTCCAGGCCGGGAACCGTCTGGTCGGCGTAATCTCCCACGTTCCAGAACTGCGGGAACGGATTTCCACCCGTCTCGAAGTCTTCTCGGGCCGTCACGGGAGTTCGGCGCGGTTTGTGGGGTGAAAAAAGATGAAGGGGCGTAAAGAAACAAGTTTCGGTCGATGCCATCAATACACGGCAAAGTGATCACATGCATTTCATTCCGCGAAGAAGAAAAACACCCGAACCCCTGTTTATGTCGTACACCCAGGGCACGAGGGTGCGCGACATGAATCGGGGTTTTCATGCGGCCTTCCTTTGTTGGGCGGCGCGGGTTTCGGCCCGGGATTCGCAGAATTGTTCGAAGAGGCCGGAGAGGATGCAGCAGCGTAGGGCGATGATGGCGTTCGCGCCTCGGACCGACCAGAACATGCCGGAGTTTTTCAGGCGCTGGCCGACGAGGGTGCGGCAGCCGGCTTCGATCACGCCCGAGCCCACGAAAAGGCCTTGGCTGCGGTATTCGGCGTAGCGCATGGCGTGGGCGTTGCGGCGGAAGTAGGCGATTTCTTTTCGCCCGTTTTTGCGCCGGGGCCCGCTTCGCGGGACGAGCGGCTCCATTTGTTTGAGGAGTATTTCGATCCGGCCGGCATCGAGAAGATAGCGCAGGCGGCGGTGCAGAGGGCTTTTGAGGTATTGGCGCGCAACGTCCCGGACGAACCTGGCCAGGTGGTCGCGGGCGTGGTAGAGGTCGAGGATCGCGGTGGCTTGGGGGAAACGCTCGCCGATGATGGTTTTGTTGTAGGCGGCGCCGTCGGTGATGACTACGACGCGCCGGGCTCCTGTCATGCCGCGCCTGAGGGCTTCCTGATGGATGCGCGGGCCGAAGTCGCGGCTTTCCTCGATGGCGCCGGTGTAGGTGGTGGAATCATCGTCGCGGACGGCCCGGCCTTTCTCATCCACGCCGGTCTGGGTGAACACGCATCCCAGTTTGGCTTCCCGAGTGCGGGCCTTGCCTTTCTTGCCCTTGATCCCCTCCAATTCCGCCCGGCGCATGGGTACTCCCGTGCCGTCGAAGCTGACGTAGAGCGTGTCCGGCCTTTCCTCCGTGGCGGGGCGAGGGCGGCCAAGCCGCGTTCACGCGCCATCCAGTCCTCGACGACGCGGCCCGTGTCTTCCGCCACGCGCTCCATGTCCTTGGGGTCCAGCCGCATCGCCGCGTACAGTTCCAGCCCCTGGGCTGCCCGTTTGAAACCGTTGAGCTCGCTGCCGGCGTGGGCCATCAGCCGCCGCGCTCCCGGCGAAAAGCCCGTGGCGACCACGTCCAACAATTCGTCGCCGGGACAGCGCGTCGCCCCGCAGACCGGACAACGGTAGACCGAGCGCCGGAAGCGGATGTCGCCCAAGATGGTGCGGATCGTCTTCTCACCCAGGCCCTTGCTCTCCATGGGGCAGGGCAGGTGATTGCTGGCGCACAGAAGAGGCTCGGTGCGCCGTCCCTGGCCGACCTCGTTCAAGACCTGCTCGATCACCCGCGCCCCGGCCTGGAGCATCGCGGTTCGAACATAGAATTCCACCGCCTCGAAGTCCGTCGAGGATTCGCGCCCGATCCGCTCCAGGATCCGCGCGACCTCGGCCTCTTTTTCCCTCTCAATCAGGACTTGGAGTTTTTTTTAGCGTCCGTCTCGGAGACCTCCAGGTCGCCCAGGCGCTCTCCGACCTCGACAAACTGGGCCTCCAGTTCCTGGAACCGCCGGAACCGGGCGATCTGTCGCCTGTACAGATCGGCCTCGGCCCGATTGCGCAGGTGCTTGCCGCACGTCTTGTTGTTCTTCTTGACCGTGTACTTCAGATAGGGCCCGCGGGTCCTGCGCGATCCGTCCTTGCCCACGGAAGCAATCGTGAACTCCGACACGCTTCCTTTCCGCATGGGCCCGAGTCGGGCCATCTGATCGAGAATCCGGTCTCTTTCCTTGAGAAGTCTGGAAAATGGATCCATGGCTTGCCTCCCTGAGGTGTAGTGTCAGCACTACACTACACATCGCCCCGAAAAAGCAAGCCTTTTCCACCAAACCCCGATGCATGTCGCACTCCCAGGGCACGCCTTGATCCTTCACGGATGCGAAGAAGGCGGCGGCGGGAAAACATAGTTCCATCGGGAGCTCTGTGTTACTTTCACTTAGCGAAGGTGGAGAGAAACACAAGGAGCGTCCCGATGG
>JABMPG010000076.1 GCA_013203855.1 bacterium | reverse complement strand
CCACCCCTCAGCCTGGCCCGTGACCCGCGCGCTCGACTGCCTCGCCAGCCACCCTGAGGACCAACCCTTCTTCCTCAATGTCTCATTCGCCCGGCCCCACTCCCCCTACGTCCCGCCCCGCGACTACTTCGAACTTTACGATCCCGCCGAGATGCCCGAACCCGCACGAGCCGAGTGGGACCACATCCACGATGACCCCGTCACTGCAAAAAACCTCACCGCCTGGCGCGGACGCCTCGCCGATCGAGATATCCGACGCGCCCGGTGCGGCTACTACGGCGAAATCTCCTTCATAGACGCCCAGATCGGCCGCCTCACCAACTGGCTCCACCGGTTCAGGCCCGATTTCTACAGAAACACCTGGTTCGTCTTCGCTTCCGACCACGGCGACATGCAGGGCGACCACAACCTCTGGCGCAAGACCTATGCCTATGAAGGCAGCGCCCGGATCCCCTTCATCCTCGTTCCGCCTCTGAGTTCGGCCCGGCCCGCGCGCCCCGTCGCCGACGAAGTCATCGAACTCCGCGATGTGATGCCCACCCTTCTCGAAGCGGCTGGCATCCCCATCCCCAAAACCGTCGACGGCCAGAGCCTTCTGCCTCTTCTCCAGGCGCCCGCACCGGACTGGCGGACCTACATCCACGGCGAACACTGCACCTGCTATTCACCCGAACAGGAAATACAGTACGTCACCGACGGCCGCCGCAAGTTCATCTGGCTCCCCCGCCTCAACTTGGAGCAGTTCTTCGATCTCGAAGCGGATCCAAGTGAAAACACCGACCTCATCGACACCCCAGACCGTCAGAATGAGATCCGGGAATGGCGCGCTCGTCTCGCTCAGGAGCTAGAAGCCCGCGACTGCGGCTGGGCGAAAGACGGTACTCTTCTCCCCCCGCCTGACGAACCGCTGGTCTCATCCTGGAAAGAGAAGCGTTGGACTGGCGAATAGGTCCATCCCGCGAGTTTCGCAGGAGTCTCCCGGGCGTTGACAGGGCTGGCTTTTTGATTTGACATGTTCGAGCCCCATTGGTAGGGTTGCAATTCTGTCCGCATCCGTCGGAGGCGGGCGGGTGTATCCACCCCGGAAGGTTGACCTATCATGATTCTCAGTTTGATGAACCACTGTGCCTCCGTGGCGCGTGTGATGGCGGCCCAGGAGGACGCGGCTCCGGCCAAGGGGCCTCAGGGCCTTTTGGGCAGTCCTATCATGTTGATCTTGGTGATGATCGCGGTTTTCTGGTTCATCATCATGCGGCCCCAGCGCAAGGAAAAGCAGGAACGTCAGCAGCGTCTGGACACGTTGAAGAAGGGCGACAAGGTTATCTCGATCGGCGGCATTCACGGCAAGGTGGTGGAGATCGATCAGAACCAGGGCACGGTAACCGTCGAGGTAGCCCCGAAAAGCACGATGAAGTTCAGCAAGGCGGCCATTCAGACCGTCAATCGGAAGGACACAAATCAACCCCCCGCCAAGGGCGGAGACGAGACGCCTCCTCCTCAGGACGGGCGGAAATAAGGACGCCCTGAGCGGGCGCCTGGCTTGAAAGGGACGCAAGATGCAACGCGAGAGCAACTGGCGGTACTATTTCATTCTTGCCGTCACCATCCTGTGCCTGGTTTTTATTTTTCCGACCGGCCGTCTGGTGGCTTTTCTTCTGACAGAACCGGTTCCCCAGGAATCGCAATTCCAGGAGAACGGACAACTCGATGAGGGGGCCTTCAACCAGGCCACGGACGAGTACGAGAAGAAGAAGGCGGGACTGCAGCGGGCATCGATCAAGCTCGGTCTGGATCTCATCGGCGGCGCCGACGCCTTGCTCAGAGTCGATGAAGACAGCATGAAGGACCGGCTCCTGGGGGATATGCGGCGCGATATCTTCGATGAATTGAGCGCGAAACGCATCGGCGCCAAAGCCGTTATCTCTGAGGACGGGAACGGATTGCGTCTGACCCTGGACGATCCGGCCGACGCCCTGCGAGCCCTCGACGCCATCAATTACATGATCGAGCAGGACCGCTTCGAGGCTTTCAACTCCGATGCCTTCGTCAACTCGGGCATGGTGATTCTTCAACTTTCCACCCGGTATCTGCGCTCGGAGATCAGCGATTCCGTGGAGACTGCGGAGAAAGTCATCCGGGAGCGCGTGGACGAGTTCGGCGTGACGCAGCCGTCGGTCTCCCTTCAAAGGGGATCCGAAGGCATCAGCGGCATCCGTGTTCAGGTCCCGGGCGAGAAAGATCCGGAATATGTAATCCAGCAGATCATCCGGCCGGCGCAGCTCGAGTTCTTCCTTCTGCATGAAGGACACAAGGGTCCCAACGGCGAGTTCAACCCGGATTTCGCCCTCGAATACTATGAGAAGAAGATGGTGGAGAATGTTCGAGGCGAGGAGCGCGAAGAATTCGTGCCCCGCGCCGACAAGCGCCTGCCTGCTGGCTATATCGGCATTCCCGGCGATATTGTGACAGATCAGAACGAGACGATCAAGCGGATGTATATCGTCAGATATCCCGCCGCGATGGATGGCGCTTACCTGCGCGAGGCCTACGTCCAGACGGATCCGACGAACCTGACCAGCCCCATCAACGTCGGCATCGCCTTCGACGGCCGGGGCGCCGCGATCTTCCGTCGTCTCACCCGCGAAAACATTGGCGAATTTCTAGCCATCTCACTCGACCGGAAGGTCTATTCCGCTCCCGTGATCCGGACCGTCATTCCAAACGGTCAGGCCGTGATCGAAGGCACCTTCACCTCTGATGAAGCCCGGGACTTGGCACTGGTGCTGAAGGCGGGCGCCCTGCCCGCGGACCTTGAGCCGGCCGAGCAGCGGCTGGTGGGGCCGACGCTGGGCCAGGAGTCGATCACCCAGAGCCTGTACGCTTTGGCGATCGGCGGCGCGGCGATCACAGTCTTCATGATTCTGTACTATGGAACGGCGGGTCTTGTTTCGGTTCTGGCGCTGATTCTCAACCTTCTGGTGATCGTGGCGTGTCTTGACCTTTTCAACGCCACGCTGACCCTCTCCGGGATCGGCGGTATCATTCTGACTATCGGTATGGCCGTGGATGCGAACGTGCTCATTTATGAGCGCAACCGGGAGGAACTGGAGAACGGACGGCCTTTGCAGGCCGCGATTCGAGGCGGCTTCGGGCGCGCTTTCTCCGTTATCTTCGACTCAAACCTGACGACCCTGCTGGCGGCTTTCGTTCTGCTTCAGTTCGGCGAGGGATCGGTTCAGGGCTTCGCCCTGACCATGGCATTCGGTCTGCTGGCGAACCTGTTCACGGGCCTCACGGTCACCTATGCTCTGTGCGCGTTGTGGTTCCGGATCCGGGGCGGTCTGAGCCTCGGTGTCCTTCACATCTTCCGCAACCCGAAGATCAACTTCATCGGGATGCGGTACGGTTCCTTCACGATTTCGGCGGCGCTGATCCTCTTCTGCGTGGGCAATCTCATCTATCAGGGCGGACCGAAGTACGCAGTGGACTTCGAGGGCGGCGTGCTGACCCAGGTGCGCGTGACCACTACGACCGAGAATCAGTCGGAGGCAATCAAGGAGGCCCTCAGCAATGCGGGACTTCCGGGTGAGCAGGCGAAGGTGCAGGCGGTGCGGGCGGCGGAGAACAATGACTATCTCGTTCGCTTGGGGATTCAGCCGAGCCCGGCCGGTGAGGAAATGGGCGACACGCAGTACACCCAGCAACGGTTGGAAGGCGCGTTGAAGGCGCACTACTCCGATGGAGTGACGTTCCTGGGATCGACTTCGGTGAGTTCCGAAGTGGGCCAGGAGTTCCAGGAGATCGCACTGGTGGTCATTCTGTCGGCTTCGTTTTGCATTCTGCTTTACCTGTGGTTTCGGTTCGAGCTGGTGTTTGGCGTGGCAGCGGTAATCGCGCTTCTGCACGACTTGATCATCACACTGGGGATCATCACGCTGCTGAACGTTCAGATCAGTCTGGACATCGTGTCGGCGCTTCTGATCCTGCTTGGCTTCTCGGTGAACGACACGATCGTGATTTTCGACCGGGTTCGCGAGAACAGCCACTCCATGTTCGGCCAGTCTTTCAAGGACATCTGCAACTCCGCCATGAACAAGACGCTGAGCCGAACTTTGATCACATCAGGGACGACAGTCGGAATCATGCTGGTCATGTTCTTCTTCGGTGGGCGGAGTCTGGCGCCGTTCGCGCTGACGCTGATCGTGGGCGGACTGGTGGGGACGTATTCCTCGGACTTCGTTGCCGCGCCTCTGGTCTACTGGTGGAACGACCGGCAGCGAGGCAGGGTGGTGGAGCAAATCGCCCGCAAGAGCGCGGGTGTGGTGGACGCGGAGGCTGGAGCGGGGGCTCCCGCCATGGCTACAGCCGGCAGCGCGGGCGCTCAACCCGCGGGACAACCGCAGCGGCGCGGTCGGCGATAGGGCGTGTAATATTCGGCGCGGGGGCAGATTGCCTCCGCGCCGTTCTTCTATTCCTGAATCACGACAAGCCGAAAGCTGCGGCTTTTTGGCGAGGGAGGAAACAGTGAGAGAGTATTTCACGGAAAATGTGCGCAATGTGGTGTTTCTGGGCCATTCCGGCTCGGGCAAATCGAGTCTGGCTGAGTCCATGCTGGTCCGCATGAAGCATCTGGAGCGGATGGGCAAGACTGAGGAAGGCAACCTCGCTTCGGATTACGAGGCAGAGGAGATCAAGCGACATATCTCGATCAACGCCACTCTGCTGCCGGTCGAGACCAAGACGCTCAAGGTAAATGTTCTGGACGCGCCGGGAAGCCGGGACTTCGTGGGGTATATTCTCTCATGCGCCCGCGTGGCCGAAGGTGCCCTGGTTTTCATCGATGCTCCATCGGGAATCCAGGTG
>JABMPG010000722.1 GCA_013203855.1 bacterium | reverse complement strand
GTTCAGAGCAGTATATGCATTTCACGCCCAGTCACAGCGAGTGTCAACAGATTTCACGAGAACTCGAAGCTTCCCATTTCCACGCAAAAAAGTTGGCATTCGTGGCCGCCTTCGGCCATAGTGTCGCCACTGCAATCTCACCCGAAGGAGGACATCATGCAGGTTCTCATTCTGTACCATTCCCGGACGGGCCATACGCGCGAACTCGCCGAGGCCATTGCCGAGGGCGTCCGCCTCGTCCAGGGAGTCGAACCGATGGTGCGATCCGTCGACGAGGTATCGCGAGACGACTTCATCGACTGCCAGGGCCTGATTGCCGGCTCGCCGGTATACTTCGGCTCCATGTCGTCCGAACTCAAGGACATCTTCGACAAGTTCGTGGGCGTGCGAAAACAGATGCAAAACAAAGTGGGTGCCGCCTTCGCAACGTGCGGAGATCCCAGCGGGGGAAAGGAAACGACCCTCATCTCGATTCTCCAGGCGCTGCTGATCTATGGCATGATCATCGTGGGCGACCCCTTGGACGCCACAGGCCACTACGGCGTCTCCTGCGTGGGAAAACCGTCCGCCGAAATCATAGAGAACGGCCAGAAACTCGGCCAAAGGGTAGCCGAACTCGTCAAGGCCCTGGCGGCGCAGTCCTAGAGTCCGAATCCCTCAAGAAAAGGCATCTGGCAACGGTGGGCTTCATAAAGCCAACACCCGAATCTCGTCACGCGTGATCTCGGTCTCCGCCCGGATATCGATCACCCGCTGCTCGCCCGGGAGGAGATCGAAGTAGTTGTCTGAAGGCGCCGCGCCTTCGGGGAGTTCGAGCCGCACCCCGTGCGCGTAGGCCTTTGCCGAAATCACGACCCGGCGTGCGCCGCCGTCTTCTTGAAATTCCCATGACAGTTGGGGATCAACCTTTTCGAGTTGACGAAAGTCCACCGCGCGAAAAATCGCGGGAAGAATGTCGGACTGACCGATTGGCCGCGCGACCCAAAGTCCCTTTCGCGGATCTTGGTCACCCCTCTCGAAGACCGCGATCTCCGTTCGAGACAACGCGACGCATTCCTTCTTCACGGTTTGCACGTCCCGCGACGAGTTATCCAGCGCCATCCATCCCGTCTCAACTTCCAGGCCAAAATCTCGCGCGGTGTCGTTCGCCACAACCAGGCGAATGCGGCCGTCGCCAGCGTCGCGCAGGATGAGTCGGACCGGCGCATAGGCTCGGCGGACGAAATACCAGGACGGCTTGCGGCGCAGATAATAGTCGATGATCGTCCAGCCCACCTCGCCCCAGCAGTCCTCGTACATCCAGAACAGACTGCCGTGGCAGTTCGCGCGATAGCGATGCGCCTCAAGCGCGTAGCCATACATGAGCCCCTGACACAGACCACTGTAAAGAAGGTAATCGTCCAGAGAGAGACCTTCCGGATCGACGTAGTGTTTGCGGATTCCCGCGGCGACGGTCCCTTGTTCGAAGGTGTTGGTATGGTGATCCCAATTGCCGCCCGCGCGCGCGCTCGGCGTTTCCCCCAGATACGCAAGCGTCGTCTCCTTCGAGCAGGCGCCGACGTACCCGAACTCGGAGACAAAGAGCGACTCGCACTTGTCATACTCTTCGGGGGCAATGCGTTTTCCCATCTCCGAATTCATCATGCAATCGTGCCAGTGGTGGCGATCACCCGCTTCGCACCCGTTCGGCGCCTCGCCCCCATAGGGCGAGCCATTCCAGTAGGGGATCTCCGGACAATTCCGCCGAACCGCCCGCGGAAGAATATAGTTGTAGAGAACGGCCCCCCCGCGCGTCTTCTCGTCCCACCAGTCGCGAAAGCCCCAGCTGCACTCGTTGTTGCCCGACCACAGCCCCATGCAGGCATAGCGCCGAAGCCGGCGGGTCTGATGGTCCGCCTCAAGTTCCACCTCCCGCCGGAAACTTTCGAGATGATCGGGATAGGCCGCACAGGCAAACATAAAATCGTGCCAGACCAGGATGCCGTGGCGGTCGCACGCGTCGTAGAAGGCATCTCGCTCGTACAGCCCCCCGCCCCAGATACGCAACATATTGAAATTGGCCCCGGCCGCCTCAGCGACAAGTTGCTCATAGCGCTCATCGGAAACGCACGCATAAACCGCGTCCGCGGGAACCCAGTTTGCCCCCTTGCAAAAGATGCGTTTGCCGTTCACCTTGAGGGCGAAAACGCCGTCGCCCGTCTCCAATTCGAGAAACCGAATACCCCACGAAAAACCGGGATAGTCCATGCGCTCTCCCGCCACTTCCAACGAGGCTTCGACGCGATAGCGGTGTTGGTCGCCCAACCCGCCAGGCCACCAGAGCTTCGCTTCGGACACGAGAACAGGCAGGTCGACAAAGTTCTCCCCCGACCGGAGGAAGATGTCGGCTTCCGCTACGAAGCGCTCCCCCGATTCGTCGGTCAGGATGAGCGAGACTTTGCCTTCGGCGCTCTGATAGTAATGAAACTTCTCGACCGTCAGGGCGGCCGTCACAAACACGTCTTTTTCGCCGTGCCGAATCGGTCGAAGCTCCACGTCGCGGATAGCCGCCTGTTTCATGGCGCGAATGACAACATCGCCCGCGATAGCCGTCGTCGGAACGCGGGGACTCCAGTCCCAGCCAAAAGAATACTGTGGCTTGCGGATCATAGTCCGCCGAATATCGCCGCGCTCCAGCCGCCCCCGGAAGGCTTCGGTACTGGGCCGAACGCCATCCGGCGCGTCCACATCCCCTTCCGAAACGGTTTCCAGGCCTGCCGTGAGCCGCACCAGGAGGATATTCTCACCCTCCTTGAGGAGGCTCTTGATATCCGTAACGAAAGGCCGGAAAGCGCTGGGATGGCATCCCAGGGGCCGCCCGTTGAGAAAAATCGACGCGTTCGAATCGAGCCCATCGAGAGTGAGGTCGACTACCTCGGCGTCGGCCCAGGCTGGCTCGAAATCGAAGCCCTTGCGGAACCACCACGAGCGTTTCTCCGTCCAGGCGCAGTCGAAACTGTTGAGACCGACCAGGGGCTCGGGAATACGTCCAGCGTCGAGAAGCGCCTGATGAATATCGCCCGGCACCACCGCATCCATCCAGTCCTCGCCGTCCACGGTCATCTTGAGATGGTCGTCAAAGCTGAGCCACTGGTCCTTCAACTGCCAGGTTCCGTTCAGTGAAGACTCGCGACAAAGAGACATGAAAGCGCCTTTCCAGACTTGAACTCAAAATTGCCAGATCCAGAATCCGATTCGTCTTCCGACTACTGACTGCTTTCCTCAATCCACGCCTGCCGGTAGCTGGGATAGTCCATCAAGTTGTCCCCCCAGCCCTTCACCTCCGGCGCCTGAAGAAAGATGCTCGCGTAGGTGTAGATCGGCGCGACAGGGGCGTCGGCAAGGAGGATTTCTTCCGCCCGCCGCAGGAGCGCGTAGCGTTCCTCGCGACCGCGGAAGCGGGTGGCCTGGGCGATCAGGCTATCATATTCAGCATTCGAGTAACCGCATCGGTTGTGGGGACTGTCCGACGCAAGAATCTCGAGAAAGTTCTGCGGGTCCACATAATCGCCGATCCAACTCCCCCGCGCGATCTCGTAGTCCAATTGCGCCACCGTATTCAGATAGACCTTCCAGTCCTGGTTCATCAACTCGATCTCGACCCCAAGATGGGTCTTCCACATGAACTGAACCGCCTCGGCCACGCTCCGGTGCGACTCGCTCGTATTGTAGAGCAGCGACAAACGCGGAAAGCCCTCGCCATTCGGGAAACCGGCCTCGGCGAGCAGCCCTCTCGCCTCTTCGATGTCGCGCGGAATCGGATCTGCGGGAGTATATCCGACACCTGGCGGGACGAAACTCCCCGTCGGCTCCTGGCCGCCCCGCGTGACATGCTCGACGATATCTCGACGGTCGATAGCCATGGCCAGCGCGCGGCGAACCCTTGCGTCATCGAGCGGAGGCCGCGTCGTATTGAAGCGATAGAAGTAAGTCCCATAGAGGGGATGGATGCGCAGCAGATCGGGATTCTCGCGGCGATAAACGTCGATCTTGTTCGGCGCGAGAGAGTTGGTCTGATGCAATTTACCTGTGCGAAAGGCCCGTTCCTCGGTCTGCGCGCTGTCGATGGGATAGAATTCGACGCCCTTGAGGCGCACAGCGTCCCGCCCCGGATAGTGCGGATTCTTCTCGACGCGCAGAAAACGATCGGGCGCCCGCTCCGCCAACTGAAAAGCGCCGTTAGAGACCAGGTTGCCGGGGCGCGTCCACCGGGTGTCGCGCTGGTCGATGGCGCCGAACTCAAGCAGGCTCTTCTCATGGACGGGGAAGTAGAAAGGCATAGCCTGCACAAAGAGAAAGTGCGGCGTAGGCCGGATCAGACGCACCTCCAGAATAAGATCCTCGACCGCCCGAACACCGACCTCGCCGAAATCCTGAATCTCGCCGTTGTTGTAGGCCTGGGCGCTATCGATCGGGAAAAGGAAATCCGCATAGGGTGCGGCCAGGCCGGGCGTGAGCATCCGCTTCCAGGCGAAGACAAAATCCCTCGCCGTCACGGGATCGCCGTTCGACCACCGCGCATCGGGCCGGAGCCGGAACCGATAAAGCAGCCCGTCCTCGGAGACCTCCCACGACTCGGCCACGCCGGGCCGAACATCGAGCGTAGCCGGGTCGAGCGTCGTGAGACCTTCGAACAACGCCCACGCGACCTTGAACTCCGGATGCCCCGTCATCAGGTGCGGATCCAGCGTCTCCGGCTCAGTCCCATTGCCCAGGCGCAGAACGCTCGCGGAACCCACATCCGATCCCCCGCACGAGACGAAAAGCCCGCCCAGGACCAGCAGCCAGGACGAGAGAAGACAATTCAGTGCTTTCGGCATTCAAGGCCCCCTTCGAATTCACAATCCGAGCCTCAGTGTAAGAGAAAGGATGCCAGATTCAAATAGGAAAGGAAATCTGTGGGCTCCGCAAGCCATGCCCCCCTTCCCGTGGAAGAGAACTTCGCGAGAGGGCAATCCTTTCTTGAGAGGAAATGGGAAGCAAGGCTTCGACACCTCCCAAAGGCTCTCTTGACAGACGGGAAGCAAACGCCGCAGGATGTGAATGTATTGTCGCGGAGGTCGACGTGAAAGACGACTCCAATCCCAATTCTCTAAACACCTGGCTCGAACCGATCCTCAAACGCCCAGATTCGCCCGTTGAACCGGACCGGATCGCCGCGCTGGATTGGCGCATCGCCCAGGGCGCGCCTGCCATTCGACACCTCGGAGAAATCCCGGATTCCTTGATGCCGGAAGACATCGCCGCCGAGATTCAGGCCCTGAGTGTCGTGCCAAACGCGGCCCGCTATGACTCGGAGGGTCGGGAACTGGCTCCCGGTTTCTGGCAAGATCTGCTACACAACTGCAATGTTGACAGACTGACCGCCGAGGGCGCCGCTCCCACACGGTTCGGACTTGTGACACGCCGGTCTGACCTGCGGACTTTCCCGACCACGACGCCGGT
This sequence comes from bacterium, assembly GCA_013203855.1. Taxonomy (GTDB): domain Bacteria; phylum Sumerlaeota; class Sumerlaeia; order UBA8349; family UBA8349; genus JABMPG01. The sequence goes on along the minus strand of JABMPG010000722.1, from coordinate 3,293 downwards.
CCACAAACAACCTGGCCAGACCGACCTGGATCGCCTTCAGGAGACCATCGCGACCCCCGGCGAGGGAGCCGCCATTCTCCGCACAAGCCGCGACGGCGCGTGGCATTTCGTGCGGACACACAACTATGCGGGATGGATGCCAGCCGCCGCCCTCGCGATTGCGCCCGACCGTCAGGCCGTTCTCGACTACCTGAAAGCATCCCCCTTTCTGACGATCACAGCGCGGCAGACCGCCACCGTCTTCAATCCCGTCCGCCCCGACGTCTCGGAACTCGCCCTCGACATGGGCGTCCGCCTCCCCCTGATCGAAAACCCGCCCGAGGCCATTGACCGCCAGTCAACCGCCGGAAACCACGTCGTCCTCTTGCCGACCGCCCGAGGCCGCGACCTCCTCCTCCAGACCCAGCCGGCGATCCTTTCCGCTCACGCCGAGGCTGTGGCGGGCCACCTGCCCCTCACCCGCGCCAACATTTTGCGCCAGGCCTTCAAGTGTCTGGGAGAACGCTACGGATGGGGCGGGATGCACAACGCGCGGGACTGCTCGTCCCTCATCCAGGACATCTTCCGCTGCTTCGGCCTGCGCCTTCCCCGCAACGCGGGCGACCAGGCCCACCTGCCCGATGACGCGGGACGGATCTGGCGCCTGCCCCCTCAAGCGGACACCCACGCCCGCCTTCGCCTGCTCGACGAGGTCCCCCCCGGCGCGTGCCTCTATCTCCCCGGTCACGTCATGATGTTTCTGGGCATGCGGGAGGGCCACCCCTATGTCATTCACGATTTCTACGAGTATTGCCTCCCGCCCGAAAAGCACGGAGACTCCCTGCGCCGCGTCTGGGCCAACCAAGTCATGGTCACGCCCCTGAGCCTGCTGAGAGAAAGCGGACAGAGCCTTCTCGAGGCAATCGACGTGATCCGAGATTTCGCGACCTGAAGTTCCGACTATTCCCCGACGTGCAGAAAATCCACCTGACCCATTCGGACCTCCCCGTCCGATTCCTCGACCTCCAGCCACACGCGCCTGGCCTTGAAAACAGGGAACGCGAGGATCTGGCGATAGCCAACCGCCGTTCCCTCGCACAAGGTGATGGGGCGGCCGCTGCGGGCGGTCAGGGCGCGGACAGCGAAGCGCATGACACGCTCGCCCTGGGCGATATCTTCGCCGATGACGGCGTGGTCGACGTAGAAAGCCGCCTCAGCCTGATAGATCCAGCGACGGTTCTCCTCGACAGTGCAATCCTCGAGCCTCGCGAAAGGCTTCTCAAACCGGCGGTCGATTTCTTCGCCGAACTCGATCAACCGCCAAGCGTCGGGCGCCGGGAGAAGTCCCCGCCGATCCGGGCCGACGTTGATCAGGAGATTCGCGCCCCGCCCGCACGAGTAATAGTACATCCCCATCAACTCTCCCAGCGGCTTGACGGTGTCAACGTCATTGTTGCTGTAGAACCAGTTGCGCTCGCGCATGCGACAGTCGCACTCGGCGGGGAGCCACTGCTTTTCGATGATGTCGGGCCGGTCGGTCTGAATCGAGAAGGGCACCCGGTCGACGATGTTGCGCGTGCCGAGATCGGCATAGCCGTCTTCGTTCCCCACCCACCGGAAGTCCGGATCGGCGATGTTGAAGATGAGAATGTTCGGCTGCATCCGCCGGATTTCGCCGACGATGCGACGCCAATCGTACTCGTGTTTCTCCGACCCGCACCCGTCGAACCAGAGGATGTCAATCTGCCCATAGGGCTCCAGAATCTCGCTGATCTGGGTGATGAAATAGTCGTCGTAGGCTTTCTCGTCACCATAGACAGGGCTGGCCGCGTCGAAGGGGGAGTAGTAGATGCCCGTACGGATATCATGACGGCGGCACGCCTCGAGAAATTCCTTCACCACATCGCCTTTCCCATTCTTCCAAGGGCTGCTCGCGACGGAAAAGTCAGTTGTTTTCGATGGCCACAGAGCGAAGCCGTCGTGGTGCTTCGCGGTCATCACCATGTAGCGAAAGCCCGCCCGCCGCGCGGTCTCGGCCCACTGATCGCAGCTCAGTTCGGTCGGATTGAACCGCTCCGGCAACATGGAGCGCTCGTCGAAGTCCTTCCAGCCTTCATAGAAGGTCCGCAGGCCGAAGTGCAGAAAAACACCGCGTTCCCAGGACTGGTATTCGATCTGTCGGGGGGTGGGAAGAAGAGACATGAGATTGAGGTCCCGAATCCTGTGTCCTGAGTCGCGTTCCACGAGAAACCTCAGTCAGGACTCGAGACGCAGGACTGTCGGACTCTCGTTTCCTATCCTTTGAATTCGACCGCCGCGACACCGGGGACATTCAGGTCAGCGCGGAAAATACCACCGGCCAGGGGTTGTTTCTCAAGATCGGCCTCTTTGAAGCCGGCCCGGGCGGAGGTGATATAGAGATGGTTCAGATCCGGTCCGCCGAAACAGCAACTTGAGGGCCGGGCCACGGGCATCTTAATCGACTCGATCTTCTTCCCGATCTTCGGATCGAACCGGGCCACCTGCCAGCCGTCCCACATGGCGATCCACAGCATCCCTTCCCGGTCGATGGACATGCCGTCCGGACTGCCTTCCTCCTTGGGAATCTCGACGGCCACCCGCTTGTTCGAAATCGCGCCCGTCCCAATGTCATAGTCATAGGCCACGACCTGCTGAGTCGGCGTGTCGACATAATAGAAAACGCGGTTATCCGGGCTCCAGTCCAGCCCGTTGGAGATAGTAATGGCCTCCGCCATCTTGCGGACACTAAGGTCCGGATCCAGGCAGTAAAGCGAGGCCTCGCCCTTCTTGCCAGTGATCGTTCCGGCCCAGAAACGCCCCGCGGGGTCGCACTTGCCATCATTGAAACGATCGTCGGGACGATCCGGCTCGGGATCCAGGATCGGCGTCCTCTCGCCCGTTTCGGAATCGACAAAAGCGAAGCCGCTCTTCAGCCCGGCCACCAGTCCGCCGCCGGCCCGCAGAACCACCACGCCGATCGGCTCGTGCAGACGGATCACCTTGTCCGTCCGCGCGCCCGGATCGAAAGCATGGACCTCTCCCTCGGGAATGTTCACCCACCACAGGAGGTGGCGCTTACCGTCCCACACGGGCCCTTCGGCCAGAGACGCTTTCGCATCGAGAATCGGTGTTGCCTCAACCATGATTTGCCCCTTTCCGCGTCTTGTAACGCGCACGACAGATCCAGCACATTCCGGGCCTCACTTCGTCAGAAATCACTGGCAAACGCAAGCTTTTCCCGGCAACCAAAAGAATGTTACGGCCCTCAAGTCCAAAACAAGACTCCCCTATTC
>JABMPG010000721.1 GCA_013203855.1 bacterium | reverse complement strand
TCTGGTTGCTGGCGATACCTTTCATCATCCCTTCCTACGTTTTTGCGGTGGCCTGGATTGATCTTCTCGGGCGGAACGGATTTCTCACCAATCTTCTGACCGAACATATCGGGATGCCGAACGCGTTCGAGGGACTCGCGCTGTACTCTCCGGCGGGTGTTATCCTGGTTCTGTCTCTGTCATTTTTCCCGATCGTTGCCCTCACCACCGGGCTGGCGGTTCGACGGCTTGATCCTCGTCTGGAAGAGGCTTCCCGATTGGCGGACGCGGGGAAGAGGACTCTTCTGTGCATCACTCTCCCATTGCTGATGCCGGCCATTCTAACGGGGGGGCTGCTCGTATTTGCTCTTTCGCTGGTCGAGTTCGCGGTTCCATCTCTACTCCAGGTTCATGTGTATACGGTGGAGGTGTACAGCCGATTCTGCGCTTTTTACAGCTTGGCCGGGGCGACGGCGCAGGCCACGCCTCTGCTGGTGATCGGTCTGGGTGTGTTGGCGGTGTGGGCGGGATGGGTGAGACCTCGCGATCAACGCCTGGTCCGGCAAGGAGAGGAGAATGCCCGGGAGTCAGGGAGACTGTCGCGGTTGGGAGCCCTGGTCTGGTGCGTTTCTCTCGTCGTCTTTTCGGCCATAATGCCCGTGGCTGTTCTGTTCAGGCGCTCTCTGCCTCTGAGCACATACCTCCAGACATTCAAGACGGTCAGGGAAGAGATCTGGACGACCGCCTGGGTGTCCGCGGCGTCTGCGGGGGTGTTGGTTTTGCTCGCCTTCGGTCTGGTTTTTGTTCAGCGGAAAGGGTTGCTCAAGCGGGGGATGGCAATTCTGAGTTTGGCGCCTTTTCTGATCTCAGGTCCTGTTCTGGGGATCGGCCTGATTCTCCTCTGGAACCACGCGGGTCCGGCATCGCTTATTTACGACACTCCCGCCGTGATGATTCTGGCCTGTTCGGCCCGCTTTTTCTTCTTCGCCTTCGCAGCGGCCGGCCTGGCGATTCATGCGTTGCCGAAGCGGGTGGAGGAGCCGGCCCGGGTGGCGGGGATGCACTGGGCGCGTCAGTTGAAGGGACTTTTCCTGCCGCTGGCATGGCCGTCGCTGGTGGGCGCGTGGGGATTTGTCTTTCTTCTCTGCGTGGGCGAGATCGACGCGACTATTCTGGTCTGTCCGCCCGGCCGGACGACACTGCCCGTGCGGCTTTTCACGCTGATGCACTATGGTCCCAGCCCGATGGTCGCGGCTCTGGCGGTGATTACAGTGCTGCTCGTATCGGGAGGAGCGTTGGTCGCCGGGATCGCGTACAATCGGATGAAAAGGACAATGGATGCCTTTCATTGAGATAGAACAGGTTCGGAAACTCTACGGCGTCATAGCGGCGCTGGACGGACTCGATCTCCAGATTGAGCGGGGGGAGGTCGTTTGTCTTTCCGGTCCGTCGGGGTGTGGGAAAACGACGCTGCTGCGGCTCGTGGCGGGCTTGGAAAGGGCCGATGAGGGGCATGTTCGAATCGGGGGAGAAGGGGAGCGGATCAGAATCGGGATGGTGTTTCAGGATTTCGCTCTGTGGCCTCACATGCGGGCGGCCCGGCATCTCGATTACGTGATGAAAGGAGCGCTTCGGCTGTCCCGGAGCGAGCGAAGAGACCGGGTCAGGGATCTTCTTGATCGGGTGGGGCTCTCGGATCGGGCCCGGGCATATCCATCCGAGCTCTCCGGTGGACAGCAGCAGCGGCTGGCTTTCGCCCGGTGTCTTGCCAACGATCCGGACCTGCTCCTTCTGGACGAGCCCTTCTCGAACCTGGACGCGGATCTGCGACGGGTCGCCGTGGCGGAGATCGACAGAAAAAGGGCTGCCGGAGCGACCGTGCTCCTGGCGACCCATCATCTGGAAGAGGTTTCGGAGTTGATCGACCGGGTTTTCGTCGTGAAGGCGGGGCAGGGGCGCTTTCTCGTTCCCTCAGCCGCCCTTCGTGTCGGCGGATAGAAGAACAGAAGTGCGGCCTGCACATCTTTGAGGGGGTTCGCAGCATCTGAGGCCGCTCACATTTCTGATTGTTCGATGAGGGTAAGTGCGTTTGTCGCCTTCTTTAGCGTGTGGACCTCCTAGACTGGATATATCGGGGGCCACTCTATGTTGGTCTCTGCGAAGAGAAGGGGAGCAAATCTTCTTCAAACTTCAGTCGGCAACGAGGCGGGTCCGATGTGACCTTGTGTGTTTACTTATCCATCTAACTATGTAATTATCAGTTCTATAAACGAGATTCCGAATCTCTGCTCGGGCTAGATTTTTCTTGACACCATCGGCCAACACACCCATCCTCACTAAGGAAGAGTTGTGTTTTTCGGATCTGTTTCTGTCGTGGATGTTCACGAACTGGTTTTCGCGCCATCCGTGGGATACGAGCCCACGGATGTTTTCCGGCGTTACTTTTCGCTGAACCAAACCTGAGTCGGCTGAGGTGTTGCCATGAGAACGCGAACCCTTTCCGCCTGCGTGTGGGTCTGTGGGGGGATGCTTGCCATTCTACTGGTCCTTTTTGCCGTCCCGGCGCTGCCGCCGGACCTGGACTACTCCGACGGGGTAGATGGACGCGATCTGATCCAGTTTTCGCGTGCTCTGAACACGTCTCCTAACGGTCCGGGGTGGAGACCCGCCGCGGACCTGGACTACAGCGGCTTGGTCGATGAGGAAGATCTGGGGATTCTGGTCCGGTACTTCGGCCTCACGGGGCGGGTACGCCGCGTCTGGGCGCTGGATGGCGCCACTGAGGCCTTGAAGCGGCTCACCGAGGACGGCGCTTTGCTGGGGGCTTTCAGCGGATTCGCCACACCCAAGACGGTTTCCGTCTATTCGGCGGACGGAACGATCTGGGTGGCTGACTATGGCAACGATCAAGTGGCCCGTTTGGACCGGGACGGCAACATCCTCGCCCGGATCAGCGGATTCGATAGCCCCTCGGCTGTGGCTGTGAACCCTCTGAATGGAGATTGCTGGGTGGCTGACACCAATAAGGATCGGGTGGCGCTTCTCTCGTCAGATGTGGCGGATGGGTATGATGTCGATTCCGACACGGGCTCGCACACGGTTCTGACCGGTTTCAGCCGGCCCTCAGCGCTGGCGGTGAGCGCGTCGAACGGCGTGTGCTGGGTTTCCGACTCGAACAGCGACCAAGTTGTGCGAGTCGCGGCCAATGGCGGGGCAGAGCTGGGCCGTTTCGACGGATTCGACAATCCCGGGGCTCTGTCGGTTCACCCGGTGGACGGCACGTGCTGGGTGGTGGACGGGAATCGCCAGCAGGTGGTCAAACTGTCGGTGGTCGGCGCGGAGCTGCTCCGGCTGAGCGGCTTCACTTCTCCCCAGGGCTTGGTGGTCGATCCTCAAACCGGCGGTTGCGTCGTCACGGATCAGACCCGGGTGGTCCGGCTGGACGCTTCTGGCGCCATTGTTTTCTCGACGTCCGGTTTTAACCCACCTCTGGGGCCGTTTCTGGACCCGAGCACGGGCAATTG
>JABMPG010000720.1 GCA_013203855.1 bacterium | reverse complement strand
TGCCGTCGCAGTGCCAGATCAGACGAATGCCGGCATCGAGAAACGGCTGAATGGCGCGCGCGAAGTGGGGAAACCAGAAGCGGTCCAGTGTCTTCACGTCCACCAAGGTGCCGCGAGAGTCGGCCATGTCGTGGTCGAGGCGAAGGAGACGAGGCAAGCCGCCTTCGAGGATGGCTCGGGCCGCAATGCGATTGTGAACGACGGACGCGTCGGCATAGATTCGGAAGCCCCGCTCGATCACTTCGGGATAGATCGTGTAAGCCATGAAGTAGTTGACGTACCCGTATCGCGTGTAGAGGAATCCGGGGAAGGCGAAGAAACCCCCATAGGGTCCCTTGAGCATGTTCAGGCCGAAGAGGCGCTGCGTCTCCACCTCGCCGGCGACGCGTTTCCGGACCTCCTCGTCAGCGTTGGCTTCGAGGTCGATCCGCCACCGCTCCCATTGCGGGAAGAGGACCCTTTCCATGTGCTCGACAGCCGCTTCGGGCGAGTCGATTCGTATTCCGTCGCAGACGATCTCTTCGGAGCCGGTCGTGGCGCCGTGCCGGGTGTCGTCTTCATAGCCATGGTCCTTCATGCTCAGGGGATTCTCGGGTATCCACTGGTCGACGTAGCAGACCCCGGCGGCGAGCTGGAATTCACGATAGACCCGGACCCGGTCCCGAGCGTAGCTGCCCGGCTCGTTGCCGGACAGTCCCTCAAGATGAGACCACTCCATGTCGTTCAGTAACCACGTGGGAACCCCGCTGGTGGGATGCATGGCGATCGTGTCGAGCGCCAGGGCCGCGTTGGCTTCCCAACGGTCCGCGAAAAGGCCGTATCCGACCGGGTCCGTGATCCGGTTCTGCATGATCGAAACCCCTCTTCCGTTCAGCGCGATGCAGGCGCCCGGGTCTTTGCCGCTGTCGCCCGGTTCAGCAGGTCCGTTCCGTTCCCATAGAAGAGACGCTGGAGAAAGGCGTCGTCTTTCCGAGTCTTCTCCCAAGCCCGCTTGACAGCGCGCAGTTCCTCGTAGAGAAACGAAGTGAAGCGCAGTTTTCCATGGTCGTCCGTGATGGACAGATGCCACGGCACGGGAGTCACGTAGGTGTACTGGTCGTTGATCTCCACAGATTTTCCGGGAGCCAGCGCGATGGGCGTGTCGGTGGCGAGAAGGACCCGTTGGGGATCAACCGTGTCGAAGAGGTAGGCGATCACTTCCCAGTGATTGACCATCGCTAGGTCGTAGTAGAGATTTGGCAGGTCTTTCAGATTGTCGAGGTGGCCGACGATGTTCTTCAGATAATAGGCCCGGCCGATGTGAGCCAGGACGATCCGGGCGCTGGGGTACTGCCGACAGATCTCGACGATCTGCTTCTGGTTCGTCGGATCGGCCAGACGTCCCTTTTTCGGAATGTGGAGCATAATGATCAGACCGAGAGAGTCCGCAATCTCCATGATCCAGTCAGGCAGCATGTCGCGGATCGTTACGCTCTCCGGGTCCTTAACCCGGACATAGTTCAGATACGGCTTGAGTCCCAGGTACGGATTGCGCTCAATATCGCAGCGCACGGCCTGGGGATCTTCGTTGGGATCAAAAAGCCGAAACGCGTAGAAGCGCGAATTGTCACAGTTCTCGGCGATATAGCGGTTGTTGCGATCCCGGTCGTAGTTCGCGTGAGGGAGTCCGAAGCAAACGGCCGACGTCTTGCGCCCGGGGTAGGCGTCGTCGAGGTCGGCCGCAAGATCTTCGATGTCGTATCGGGTAAGAGCGTGGCCGGCGCAGGAGTAAGTCTCATCTGGCGGCACCACGCCGGCGTTGAAGACGTGAACGTGGAAGTCCAGTATCCGCTCCGGCAGAAAGTCCTCGAACTCATTCTCCCAGATCGCCCGGTTAGCGGGTTTGGCTGTTGTCTCCTGCCACATCAGGATTTCCCTTCGATGCGCGTGAATTCGACGCCCCCAAAATCGGCGAACGCGGCCAACCCTTCAGCATGGCGGCCGAGAAGGAGGGCGCTGTGGTGCGTGCCTCCCCATCGCGAGTATTCCTCCAACGCCTGGGCCACGGGGATCTGGGGTTGAATCCAGCCTCGGATCGAACCACGCATCTTCTCGTGGCGCGTGTCTTCGCGGACCGTAACCGGCAGGTCGATAAGAGCAAATGAGTCGTCCGGTCCGGGCGCCAGATTGATGAAGTGGGCGGGGCCCTGTCGGAGAGCGCAGGTCAGGATGGCGGGGTTCTGGGCAGGGCCGAGAGTCCAGGTCTTTTCGATCAGGGCGGCCTTCCCTTCGGCGATG
>JABMPG010000719.1 GCA_013203855.1 bacterium | reverse complement strand
GGGGTGGTGAGGGGACGAAGGCGGCGGTGGGGCGGGATCAGGGTGATGGGGGGGTAGCGGTTGTTGTCGACGTGATAGGCCTCCAGGCCGGTCGCGACGGTGCGCAGGTCGGATTTGGCCTTGCTGACTTTGGCGCGGACTTGGGCTTCGAGGAAGTTGGGCACGGCGATGCCTGCGAGGATGGCGATGATGGCAACGACGATGAGGAGTTCGATGAGAGTGAAGGCGCGGTGAGCCTTGGATTGAATGGGGTGAGTGGTCTGGTCGGCTGTCGGTTTCATCCTAGTCTCTCCCGCCGCGTTCTCCACCGGGGCCGTCAGGCCCGCCGGGACCGCGACGCTCCCCCCATCGCTCCATCCGCTCCTCGAGTTTCTCCATGAACTTCTGTTGTTCTTCGGGGGGGAGCATTTTGACGCGTTCCTGGATACGGGCGCGACCGCGCTGCATGAAGGACTCGCGGGCTTTCTCACGCTGTTCGGGCGTGAGGATCTCATTCATTTCGCGCATGCGTTCCCGCATGGTTTCGCGGCCTTCCTGGCCGGCATATTTGCTCTCGATGGCTTCCATCTGCTGGCGTTGGCCGGGAGTGACTTCCAGTGTTTCGTACATTTCCTGACGGAACTGCTGTCTTTGGGCTTCGGTGGGACGTCCCGGACCGTCGCCCTGGTTGCCGGGGGCTCCTTGGGGGCGCATTCCGCCGCCAGGCCGCCCTTCGGAACGTGCAGGGGGGGCAGGGGGACGTGTCTTCTGGTATCGGGCGTAGAGGAATCCGGCCGCTCCGATAACGAGAGCGATGGCGAGGATTGTTTTCACGTTGAAAAAGCGGCTGCCTGACATGAGAAATCCTTTCAGTTCTGTGGGATGTCTGGATAGGTGTTGGGGACGGGGGCCGGATCTTGCTCTGAGTTCCCAGATGGTTCTCTGCTTTCACGGTCACGATCCGGTCGGGCTCGTCGGCCTCGGGCCCGCGTGGTACGATCGAGTTGCTCTTTGATTTCTTCGAGTTCGCGACGGTTGGCTTCAAGGCGCCGGGACAGGACGGCCTGTTCGCGTTCCAGGCGATCGATACGTTCTTGAAAGCGCTGGAGCAGGAAACCGCGTTGGAAGGCCGACTTTAGAAACAGTCCCTTCCACACGTTGTGAACGAGGCGGTTTGGGTCGCCGGGCCTTTCCTGATAGTCCTGGAGCAGAGCGATGAGCTGGTCCAGTTGTCGCAAGTTCTGGGCCTGGGGAGAGTCTTCCTTCTCCGTAGTGGCGGGATCGGCCGCCCATTTTTCCCTCAGTGCTTCGAAGTGGGGCAGTACCAGGTCGGTGCGGTCGGCCAGGTTCCGGGCCAAGCCGGACCATTCCTCTTGCAGTGCGTCCAGTTGCTCCTGGAAGGTGTGGAGTTCCCTCACGGAATCCCGGACGGGTCCACGGGACTCCGGGGTCAGGTAGGGCGGGGGGCCGTTTCCGGGTTCGCGATGGGCGCGAACCCGGTCGAGAACCTGCATCTGGGCTTTGCCCAACTCGGCGATCTGACGCATCTGATTGGCGAGGCGTGCCATGTCGTCGAACCAGGCCTTCAGATCGGCGGAACCAGCCATCGCATCCATGGGTGCCTCGGGAAAGAGATGTCCGAAGACGCTTTCGGAGGTAGAGGGAGTTGGGGGCTGTCGCTCGGGCTCGGGCGCCGTGATGGGTTCAGGTGGGTTTTGGGCGGACGCAATTCCGGCAAGGAGCATGACGATGAAGATTGTCAGGGTGCGGAAGATGTGGGGACGGTTCGTGGTTGAGTTGCGCTCAGTTTTCATCGGGAAGTTCCTCCATGGCAGGCTCTTCGTCGGGAAGATTTTCCTGGCGGTCGAGTTCCTTATGATAGAGACCATACTTGCGGAGGCGATATCCGAGGGCGCGGCGGGTGATTCCGAGTTGACGAGCGGCCCGGGTCATGTTGTTTGCGGTGCGGTTCATGGCGGCTTGGAGCATGCGTTTTTCGGCTTCGCCGAGGGTGAGTTTTTCCATCCACCAGGCGCCGCCCTTTTCGCTTTCGCGGTCGCTGAAACTACGCAGGGCCAAGGGGAGGGCCTCGACGCCCATCAGGTTTTCCTCGGACATGACGGTGGCGTGTTCGACGGCGTTTTCGAGTTCGCGCACGTTGCCGGGCCAGTTGTAGGCGGACATCAGGTCCAGGGCTTCGGCGGTGAAGCGTTTCTCGGTATCACGACCGAATCGGGCCAGGAAGTGCTCGATCAGCGGGGCGACGTCTTCCCAGCGCTCGCGGAGCGGCGGGACATAGATGGGGACGACATTGAGGCGGTAGTAGAGGTCGGTGCGGAAGCGGCCCTCTTTCACGCGTTCTTCGAGATTCTGATTGGTGGCGGCGAGTATCCTCACGTCCACCTTACGGATGGCCGGATCTCCGACCCGCTGGAATTCTCCGGACTGGAGGACCCGCAGGAGTTTGACCTGCATCGCGGGGCTGATCTCGCCGATCTCATCGAGAAAAAGAGTGCCTTGATGAGCGGCTTCGAACATGCCGGCGCGATCTTCTTCGGCGCCGGTGAAGGCTCCGCGGCGATATCCGAAGAGTTCGCTTTCGAGAAGGGTCTCGGGGACGGCTCCGCAGTTGATGGTGACGAACGGGCCGTCGTGGCGGGGGCTGGCGGTGTGAACGGCTCGGGCAAGGACTTCCTTGCCGGTGCCGCTTTCTCCAGTGATGAGAACGGTGGCAGAGGAGTCGGCCACCTTGCGGGCCCGCTGGAGGACGGACTGCATGGTCTTGCTGGCTGAGACGATGTTTTCGGTTTGGAGTTTTTCCCGGAGCTGCTCGCGAAGATGAGTGTTCTCGTGGCGGAGGTTTCGGGTGTCGAGACAACGGCGGATAAGGATCTTGAGCTCGTCCATGGCGAAGGGCTTGATGAGATAGTCGTATGCGCCTTTTTTCATGGACTCGACAGCGGTCTCGGCGGAAGCGTATGCGGTCATCATGATGACGTTAAGGTCCGGCTGGATCTGACGGGCCTGTTCCAAAAGGTCCAGTCCGTTCAAGCCGGGCATCTTGAGGTCGCAGAGTAATACATCATATGACTTCACTTCCAAACGCTTCACGCCCTCAAAGGGATCGTCTACGGCCTCCACGCTGTAATCTTCGCGCTGCAAGACATGCCGCAGCGCCTTGCCCATCTTGATCTCGTCGTCGATGATGAGGATGGAAGCCGTCATTCCCTGTCCTTTCCCGCCAGTGTGGGCCGGTTTCATGTATGGTGAAGCAAGAAGTGTGACAATACCACTTGGGGCTCTTTGGCGTTGAGGCAGGAGCGCTACCTCCTATTGTCGCCGGAAGTCGGTCATCTGTTGAAGATTAGGGGACCCGTCGTGAATTCTCAAGAGCGGCACCAGGCGACGATTCTTTTCTGCCGGTGCGGAGCATCCGTGCCGACACCGTCCTCGCGTCTTTTTTCGCAAAATGGCCGGATTGTTCTTGCGGAATTCGGCTAGGCAATGTATAAACCTTCCTCCTGACGCCACCGAGACGGTGGCAGAGGAGAAGAAGTGGAAGGAGCGGCCCTTTACCAACCGCGCAAAGTGTCCCTATCGTCTAGCCTGGTCTAGGACACCGGCCTTTCACGCCGGCAACAGGGGTTCAAATCCCCTTGGGGATGCCAATTGATTTCACTGGACTTACGGCCCGCCTTTCGAGGCGGGTTTTCTTTTTGTGGCATACATTGTTGGCATACACGAGCATCCATTTTCTACTTCCCTTCGATCTTCACTTCGCGCGGGGCGAGGAATGGGCTGATGTCGATGACGGCGACGGAGGTGTGGCGGAAGCTGTGGGCGGTGAGTTTCTGGCCGGAATCGTCCACGCGGACGATTCCGGCGAGCTCGTGCTTCTGCATCGGCTGATTCTCGAAGCCGAAGCGACCCAGGAACCGGCCGGGATGGTCTATCCAGAACTGACCCGGACGGGGACATGCGGCCCATGTTCGCACCTGAGGAAACGTGCGAAATCCTCACGTGCTGGCAGACCTACCGCCAGATCGGCACACCCGGCCAGATCCCCCTCCTTCTGGCCAACTCGAAGGCGGCGATACCGTTCTATCGCTCTCAGGTTCGAGACGCTAGGCCGCTGGCCGCAGACTGGACTGTCGGTCGTCAAGTTCAAACTCAGCGGCGAAAATGGGGAGAGCTTGGCTCGGACCTACTCGGTCGAGACCGAAGACGCCTGTCTGACGGCCCGCGAGCCGGCCTCGTCCAGGGAATGGTGGCCGACACTTCGGTAGGGGATCGGGGGAGATTCCGAGCGCCTCGTGGAGAGACCCAAGACACGTTGGGACGTGGCTGCGGCTTTTGTCTCGGGCGGAGGGGTGCTATCGGAAGGTGGTTTGGTGAGAACCCGTATGACCCGTACGATTTGCGTTGACGCGTTGACTGGCGGGGTGCAAAAGAGGTTGAATCCTGTCACGGCGAAGAGGAGGATCTTTTGTGCCTATGTTCTAACCGTGGGACAGGTCGTGATGGTATTCTGGGGGACCGACCTCGTCGTGGCCGTCCTGTTCACTTACCTGCTTTTTTGCAGGAAGTCCTTTCGGTTAGATCAGGAGAATCTGGTCATGAAATCAGATGTTCTTGGATTCAAGCGATGCAAAACCATCCCGAAAAACTCCATACAGAGACTGGTTCAGGTTAAGGACGGAGGTGAAGGTAAAGACAGTTTCCCGAGTTGGGGGCTGAAAGTCGAAGGCATTAACAAAGCGACTCTTATCTTCAGGCAACCGTACGAGAAGAGTCATTGGCTTGGCCAGATTCTCTCGAAATGGGCTGGCGTCGAGTTCGTTAAGGTTTCGAAGGAATGAACCACGAGAGCAGAACAAGGTGTTCCATGGCGACGCGGTGAGCCGCGCGCGTGAACGCTGATGTTACCAGGCTCCACTCGCTGCCACGAGCAGTAGCCTCAGGCTCTTCCTGTAAGGACTGTATCTCATGGCAAAGGGCACCGATTCTCGCAACCTCGGGTAATTGTCATCATCGGAGAAGACGGAAACGATGCTCCGATCGGTCGATGAAATCCAATCCCTGATCAAGCACCAGCGGGGCCGGCTCGAGGAACTCCACGTCCGCCACCGCATGATGCGCGACGCCCGGACTACGCCTCGCCCATGTTCATCATCAACCCGCCGCTCCCCGAACTGCCCACCCGTCGTCCCGCTTTCCCCCGTGAAGGATCAAAGTGTTTGCGGGAGTCTACCCCATTGACTTATCCTCTTCTCTCCTTCATAAGTATGGTACGGGGTGTTTCGGGAGGCCCTGGCTATGACCCATGAACGCGAGATCATCATTATCGGAGGGGGAGCGGCGGGGCTGACCGCAGCCGTGGCGGGAGCTCGGCGCGGGGCCCGGGTTCGCGTTCTCGAGCGGATGAGCCGGGTGGGGCGCAAGCTTCTCGCCACCGGCAACGGACGCTGCAACCTGACCAATCGGAACAGGGACCTATCCCATTACCATGGCACGAATCCGGGCTTTGTCCGGCCCGCTCTGGGCCGTTTTGGAGTGGCCGAGGTCCTGTCTTTCTTCGAGGACCTGGGTATCGCCACCCGCGAGGAGGAAGGCGGGAAGATATTCCCGTTTTCGGGGCAGGCCTCCAGTGTACTCGACGTTCTGCGCTACGAGATTGAACGTCTGGGCGTGGAGGAGTTAGGCGACCACCGCGTGCAGACCGTAACTCAGGAAGACGGGAGGTTCGTCTGCTTCTGCACGAATGGCGCCCGGTATGCTGCGGATAAAG
>JABMPG010000718.1 GCA_013203855.1 bacterium | reverse complement strand
GCTTTTCAGTTTTCCAACCAGAGTTTTTCGACTGCATCGGCGACGGTTTCGGGTTGGATCGATTTCATGCAGGCCAGGTACTGGGTGTATTTGCAGTTGGTGCGCCAGCAGGGGATACACTCGGGCCCTCGGGCCTGGATGACGATGTTCTGATTTCCCCAGGGGCCATTCCGGACGGGGTCGGAGCCGCCGTAGATTCCGACAACGGGGACGCCGAGGGCCGCGCCGAGATGGACGGGGCCGGTATCGCCTCCGACCAGGACGGTGGCCTTTCCGAGCAGGGCGGCGAGTTGCCGCAGGTTGGTGGGCGGGGCGAGGCGAACGGGGAGGGAATTCCCGCAGGTGCCGATGATTTCCTGGCAGGTGTGCTCTTCGCCGGGGCCCCAGATCAGGACGGCCGGGAAGGGGGGCTGTCCGACATCTTGGCGGCGTTGGGCGAGGGTGATGAGAAGACGGGCGAAATAGGTCGAAGGCCAGCGTTTGGTCTCCCAGCCCGCTCCGACGTTGAGGGCAAGGAAGCCGTTGCGGAGGTCGAGTCCGCCGTTCTCGCCAATGAGGAAGGGCTCAAGTTCCTTCTCCTCGCGGGAGAAGTCGGGGAAATCCCAGGCGACGTCGTGTTTTTCGGTTTTGATATCGAGGGCCTGGAGGAGAGAGAGGTTTCTCTCGATGACGTGGCGTGC
The DNA here is from genome assembly GCA_013203855.1 of bacterium. Lineage (GTDB taxonomy): Bacteria > Sumerlaeota > Sumerlaeia > UBA8349 > UBA8349 > JABMPG01. The sequence goes on along the minus strand of JABMPG010000718.1, from coordinate 2,485 downwards.
ATCGGGAGGGGGGAGGATTCTTGTGTTCGTGAAGAGGCGGTTGAGTTCGCGTGCGTCTTCGCCGGCGAATCCGATGCGCTTTTTCGCGCCGCTTCGCCAGGCCGCGAGGCCGCTTTTTGTCAGCCCTTGAAAGTCGATGGCGACTTCCCATTTGTCCGCGCGAAGGTTCCGGAAGAAGTCGCGGGATTCGCCGTTGAGGAGGGTGCGCCAGGGGGAGCCTCGCCAGCGCTTTTTCGGGATGACGTAAAGCTTGTCAAGATGGGGGTGTCCCACGAGGACGGGGGCGGAGAGTTCTTCGGCCAGCCAGCCGATTCTAGCGTCGGGGAAGCGCCGTCTCAGGGCGCGTAGGCCGGGAAGGGTGTGGACGACGTCGCCGATGGCGCTGAGGCGTACGATGAGGATGCTGGAAGGAAAAAGATCGGGCATGAAATCGGGGGGATCAGGCCGATCCGGCGACTTTGCGGATCATTGTTTTAGTGGCGTTTTCCTTGGGATTGCCGGTGATGACGGTTTCGATGCCGAGTTCGTCGGAGACGTGCCGTTCGGGGACGTTTTCGGCGGTGTAGTCAGTGCCTTTGGCGTGGACGTCGGGACGGAGGGTGCGAAGAAGGGTTTCGCAGGTCTCTTCGCCGAAGATGAGAAGATAATCGACGCACAGGATTGAATCGAGGACGGTGAGGCGTTCCTGTTCGTTGCAGACGGGGCGGTTATTGCCCTTTAGCAGCCGGACGGATTTGTCGCTGTTGACGCCGACGACAAGGATGTCCCCGCATTCTCTGGAGGCCTGGAGATAGGAAATGTGGCCGCCGTGGATGACGTCAAAGCAGCCGTTCGCGAGGACGACGCGTTTCCCGTTCGCCTGCAGGCGGCGCAGTTCCTGGGCGAGGTCTTCGATTCTTTCGCAGATCAGGGCCATCTCGGTTCTTCTGGATCCTTCTCGGATGGGATGTGGTCCTCCAGTCGAGGAGACATTGTATCATGGCGGGGGAGGAGGGAGAATCTCAAATGAAAAATGAGAAATGAGGCAGAATGGAAAATGGAGCAGGGGCCGGGCGCTGGTGGCCACAAACGCCAGAAGCACGCGCGGAGGCGGGTGTGGTGCGACGCGCATTCTCTTTATTCGCTCCTTCCTTTCTGGTATAACTGGGACGAGTAGGCATAAGATAGCGCGGGAGGAAATCTGGCATGGCAGCGTTTCGCGTGGGGCATGGCTACGATGTGCATGTTTTCTGCACGGGTCGGGAACTGATCTTGGGGGGCGTGACGATTCCCTATATCAAGGGGCTGCACGGGCACAGCGACGCCGACGGGGTGACCCATGCGGTGTGCGACGCCATTCTGGGTGCGGCGGGTCTTCGCGATATCGGGTGTCATTTCCCCGATGACGATCCGCGGTTCGAAGGAATCAATAGCCTCAAACTTCTGGCGCGGGTGATCGAACTGATCACCGAGAAGGGCTACCGCGTCGAGAACGTGGACGTTACGGTGATCGCGGAGAAGCCGAAGATTCAGCCTCACGTGCCTGCGATGCGGGAGAAACTGGGCGAGATTCTGAGGCGTTCGGGCGGGCCGGGCGAGGTGAATATCAAGGCCCGGACGAACGAGGGGCTGGGACCGATCGGTCGGGGTGAAGGGATCGAGTGTCATGCTGTGGTCTTGCTGACGAGGGAAGATGGGTGATTCAGTGTCCGGAGTTTTGGGTTTGGCGTTTGGAATGTTGAGTTTGGATTTTGGCCAACTGGACGATTCGAGGTGACCGACATGTCGGATGACAAACGTGAAAAACAGACGCCGCAGGCGCAGTCCCAGCCGGAGAAACGGAAGGGCGGGCGGCGATTTCTGAAGTGGTTTCTGGGGATTCTGGCGATCCTGGCGCTGCTCCTGGTGGTCGTGGGGGTGGCGGCGTACTTTTATGTTTCGTCCCGGGGCTTTTTCGATCGCTGGGTGCAGCCGAACGTGGAGCAGGCCCTGGGGTGTGAACTGCGGGTGGATGAGTACAATCTTTCGCCTCTGAGCCATGTGCGATTGGGCGGGGTGACGGTGCAACCCGTGGCGGGAGAAGAGGAAACGCCATTGCGTTTGGCGAATCTGAACGTGCGGTACGATGCGCTGGCCTTTCTGGGCGGGACGATTCGGGTGAAGGAGATGTCGCTGGACGGACTGACGGTGCGGATGTACCGGGATGCCGAGGGGGCCATTCATGGCCCGTTCCCGACGATGCGTCCGGGAGAGGCGATGCCTGCGGCACCGAAGGGGCCTGCGCCGCGTGCGACTCCGGCTCCCTCCGAGGAGAAGACTCCCCGGGAGATCCGGATTGAGTTGCCCTTTGAACTGGATATCCGCGATGTGCAGGTGCGGGACGTGAACGTGTTTTTCGAGGATCGGATGGGGGGCGAGGGGAAGGTTTATCGGGCGGAGAATCTGGCGGTGTCGATCCCGGATCTGTCGCTCGAGCGAGATTCGAAGGTGGACGTGAGCGTTCATC
>JABMPG010000717.1 GCA_013203855.1 bacterium | reverse complement strand
GCCCTCGCTTTTCTGGGCCATGCGTTTCCAGAATGCTACGGCGCCCTCGGGATTGTAGCCCGCCATGGCCATGAAGATGAGGCCCAGGTGGTCGGCTTCGGATTCATGAAGGCGGCTGTAGGGCAGGAGAACGCCGACACTGGTTCCGGCGCCGAATGCCGCCATGGCAAGTTGCTGGGCTTGCTGCGGCTTTTCGGCCAAAGCCTGGCTGAGGGCCGCGCCGCCAAACTGGACAATAAGGCCCTGGCTCATGCGTTCGTTGCCGTGCTCGGCGATGGCGTGGGCCACCTCGTGCCCCATCACGACCGCGACGCCGTTCTCGTCCTGGCACACAGGCATGATCCCTTGGTAGAAGACGACCTTGCCGCCGGGCATACAGAACGCGTTGACCTGTTCGTCAGCGACGAGGTTGTACTCCCACTCGTAGCCTGCGATCTTGTCCTGGAGATTGTTCTCGAGCATATATTTTTCGACGGCTTTCTGAATGCGGCCGCCCACATCGGCAACCATGCGACTTTCGGCGGTGCCGGTGACGACCTGGTGTTCCTTGAGGAAATTCCCGTATTGCTGAAAACTCGTCTGGTTGATCTGGGACTCGGAGATGAGGTTCAGGGTGCGGCGGCCGGTGACGGGGACGCGGGCGCAGGCAAGGAGAGTGACCAGGCACAGGGCAGACACGAGAAATTTCAGATTGCAGATTGCAGATCGCGGATTGCGGTTGTGGGCTTTGAGCTTGGAATCTCTGAAACTCGGCATAGTTTTGTCCTCGGTTCTTTTCATGAATAGAAAATCACGTCGACCGCCTGGGGCGGCCAAGGATCGCGTTCTGTATTCCATCATGATTCAAAGCTACCGATCTCGGAGAGGGAAGTCAACTGTCTTTCGTAAGGAGCGAGTACCGGGGTCAGCAGCGCAGGGCGGTGATGACGTTGGACGGTATCGGCCAGTTCCTTCGTCAGATTCTGAAATCCTCGATCTGTTTCCGAACGATCTTGGCCTGTTCGGGAGACCAAGCGCCCAGGCCAGTGAGCGAGAATCTTTGCCGCGATATCATTCCAGCTGCTGGAGAGGGACTGGAGATTGGCCACGGCGAGTCTCCAGTCTGAAGTACATTCTGCTTCCGAATCCGGAGAAAAACGCCCAAACCCCTAGCCATGTCGTACACCCGTCATTGGGGGGTGGACCGATTTTTGTGGCGGATAGAGGTTTTCTTGTCTATTTTGTGGGTTTTTCGGGCGGCTTGGTTGCCAGAAAGGGGGAGTTGTATCTTTCTGGAGTAGGCGGCTCTTCGGTTTGGCATCTCAATATTGTTCAGGGCGTGACTATGGAGAAGACTCAGAAACAGGTGAAACCGGGCCGGGAAGCGCTTCGGCAGTTGGAAATATTGAAGATGGGGACGGTGGAGATTCTGCCCGAGGACGATCTGGGGATTCGGATCCAGCGGTCGCTGGACTCGAACAAGCCGCTGCGGATCAAGTATGGCGCGGATCCGTCGGCCCCGGATCTGCATCTGGGCCATGTGGTTCCGATCCGTAAGTTGCGTCAGTTTCAGGACTTGGGCCACCAGGTGGTTTTTATCGTCGGCGACTTCACGGCCATGATCGGCGATCCGTCGGGCAAAAGCGAGACCCGCCGCCGTCTCAGTCGGGAGGAGGTGGAGGCGAACGCCGAGACGTACTTCGATCAGGTCTACATGCTTCTGGACCGGGAAAAGACGGAGATCCACCACAATTCGGACTGGCTGAGCAAGTTGAGTCTGACGGAGGTCATCGAACTCGCCGCGAAATACACGGTGGCCCGCATGTTGGAGCGGGACGACTTCGAGAAGCGGTACAAGAGTGGCCAGGCGATTTATGTTCATGAGTTTTTGTATCCGCTGGTCCAGGCCTATGATTCGGTGGCCATTCGGGCGGATGTAGAGTTGGGCGGGACGGATCAGAAGTTCAACTTTCTTCTGGCGCGGGAGATTCAGAGGGAAATGGGCCAGGAGCCCCAGGTGATGCTGACCATGCCTCTTCTTGTCGGGCTGGACGGTGTGAAAAAGATGAGCAAGAGTCTGGGGAATTATATCGGGATCACTGAGCCGCCCCAGGAAATCTTCGGCAAGACGATGAGTATCAGCGATGAGCAGATGGTCAGTTATCTCGGCCTGGTGCTCAGCTATACCGAAGAGGCCGTGAAGGATCTGGAGAACCGGATGCAGAGCGGGGATCTCCACCCGAGAGATCTGAAGGCGCGTATCGCCCGTGAACTGGTGGCGGCGTTCCATAACGAACAGGCGGCCACGGACGCCACGGAGCATTTCGATCGGGTTTTCCGGGAACGGGAGTTGCCCGAGGATATTCGAGAGATGGAGATTCGTTTGCCGGAGGGCGAAAAAGACCTGTGGATCGCGGAGGCGCTGGTTCAGGCCGAGCTGGCGGACTCGAACCGGAAGGCCCGCAAGGCGATCGGCGAAGGGAGCGTGCGGTGCGACGGGTAAAAGATAGAGGACGAGGGGACTCGGCTAGGGCCGGGGGAGTTTGTTTTGCAGGTGGGGAAGCGGAGCTTCCGCAGAATTCGATTGACTTCATAACAGGGCCGTTTCAACATATTCAGGCTTTGCCGGAGCCTTGTGTTCCGACACCTTCCGAGAGGACAAATTCAGCATGCTGAAAACGCTTCGCACGAAAACCCGGAGGGTGATGCTCGCTACCCTGATCCTGGTCATCCCATCCTTCGTGTTCTACTTTGGCTGGAACGCCATCTCCCAACGGGACAAGCAGCAGCCCACGGAGTTCGCGCGGTTCCGTCCGCCGAAACCGGGGGGAGAGGGGCAGGGCGGGTGGATCGTCTTGCTGGCGCCCGATCTGCGTCAGACCCGCCGCGAAATGCAGCAGCAGCTGACGTCAACCTTCGGGCCCGAAGCCACGCGGAGCATCCTTCAAGAGGTGGACGCGGATGAGATCTTTCCGATTCGCGACACGATCCGCGAGGCTATCAACCAGCGCATCCTGGCTTACTATGCCGACAGCAAGGACATCAATGTCACCCGCAACGACTTGAGATCCGCCATCCAGCAGGATCTGGGACCGGTCCCCAAGGATCAGATTCCCTATGTTCTGAACCAGAGCGGTTTCAACTCCTCCCAGGAGTATGAGAGTTACGTCTATCAGGCCACCCGCGTGGGCCGGGCCGCCCAGGACTTCACCAATCAGGCAAAGGTTTCGCATTACGAGCTCTGGGATCTGTACCAGCTGCAGAAGGCGCAACTGAAAATGGACTACACCATTTTCAACGTGTCGGATTTTGAGGATCTGGTCCCCACGACCGATGCCTTGCTGGAGCAGTACTATCAGGCGAATCAGGAGAAGTTCCGTGTGGGCCGCCAGCGTCAGTATGCCTATGCCTATCTGAAGAAGGACGATCTGGCGAGCGGGTTGGAGCTGAGCGATTCGGCTCTGCGTCAGTACTATGAGAGCCACCCGGAGCAGTTCGTCCACGACCGCCAGGTGAAAGTGCGCCAGGTTTTTCTGCCGATTCAGCAGATAGTGGAGCAGCTTGGCCGCGAGGAGTATGACGCGCGCACGAGCGAGACATTGCGCCATCTGAGCCTTGTACGCGAGGAGATGGCGGCCGGGACGGATTTTTCGGAAGTGGCTGATCGTATCAGCCAGGATCCGTCGAACACGTCCGCGACTTTGAGCGGTGAAGGGGCCAAGTTGGGCGGGCTGGTGCCGGGCTGGATTTCGAGGGATCGCGCTTCGGAGTTCGGGTTGGACTTTGTGGAGAAGGCACTGGAACTGGCGGAGAACGAGATCAGTGAGCCGGTTCAGGCCTGGGTGGGCGGCGCGAATGGTTATTCGATCCTTCAGGTCGTGGATTCCCGGCCAGCAGGCACGTCGGATTTCGAGGAAGTACGCGACCGGGCGAAACGCCTGGCGCGGCGTGGCGCTGTGGACGACGCGTTCAGCGAGCGGATGAACGAGATCGCCAACGAAGTGCCCAACTACAGCAATGTGAGCACTCTCGCCCAGGATATGGGCATGCAGGACGGGATGACTTCGTGGGTGCTGACCACCTCGCCGGTTCTCTCGAAGGATTTATTCATCCGCAACGATGATCTGGACTATATCACCACGGAGTTCGAGAAGGGCGAGATGACGCCGCTTCTGAATACGGAAGACACCATGTATGTGGTCTCGGTGAAGGATGAGAAGCCTTCTTATGTGCCGGAGGATTTCCGTGAGGTTCGCGACCGGGTCGAGGCGGCCTATCGCGTGGACAAGGCCCTTGAGATGGCCGAAGCGGCGACAAAGGGCTTCCTGGAGATTACGGCGGGCGATGACTCTTCCACGGGGACGCTTCTGTCCGAAGACTTCCTGACCACTGATCCGGTTATTCAGGGGCGTACGATGACGACGACAGGCCTTTTTAGCCGCACCGAACTCCCCCAGGCGCTGCGGGGCCGGCTGATCGACTTCATCCAGGACACTTATATCGTCCGGTCGGGCGACACAGGTATCACGGAAGTCGGCAGCGGCGCCGGGAACGCCAATGGCTATCTGGTCTGGCGGATGCGTGACGTGGTCAACCCGGAGCGGGCGAAGTTCGAAGAAGACCTGCCCGCGCTGGAGCTGAATTATCTGATCCTCGCCCAGCAGGCCCTGCTGAACGAATGGCTGTGGGATCAGCGTCAGCAGAGCCAGATTCGCATCAACGAGGACTATCTTCCCACCGCGGCAGAGGAAGAAGCGGAAGAGGCAGCGCTCTAACCACGCGGCCGAGGGCAACTGTGCCACAAGACGGTGCACAGCCGAGGAGTGTTCCATCAGGATCTTTTTCAGGTTTCCACGGTGTCCCCCCCGCTCCGGCGGCCGGGGACATCGCTGCAAGTTCCAGCGGGTCATGCGATCCGCTCACATCCAGCCCGGAGGAGTTTCCCCATGTTTGACCGACTTGAAATGGCGCCGCCCGACCCGATTCTTGGCCTGACCGCAGCCTTTCGCGCGGATGCGAATCCGAACAAGATCAACCTGGGAGTGGGGGTCTATCAGAATGCCTCCGGCAAGACGCCGATTCTGGAAACAGTGAAGGAAGCCGAGAAGCGTCTCCTGGAACAGGAGTCGACCAAGGACTACCTTTCCATCGAGGGCGAGAAAGACTACGCGGTCGCCCTCCAGAAACTGATACTGGGCGAGGACCATAGCATTCTGAAAGACTGTCGAGCCGCCACGGCTCAGACTCCCGGCGGAACGGGGGCGCTACGGGTGGCCGCCGAGTTCCTGCAAACGGCCTGTGACGCCCGACGTATCTGGGTCAGCGATCCGACCTGGGCCAACCACAACAATATTTTCGAAGCGGCTGGACTCGAAATCGCGACCTACCCTTACTACGACGCCGCAAGCAAGTCTCTGGACTTCGCCGGAATGATCGGTGCGCTCGGAGAGATTCCAGAAGGCGAGGTGGTTCTTGTTCACGGATGCTGTCACAATCCGACGGGGCTGGACCCGGATGTGGAACAGTGGAAGCAAATCGCGAAGATGGCGGGGTCGCGGAAGTTGGTTCTGCTGGTGGATCTGGCCTATCAGGGGCTGGCCGTGGGCCTTGATGAAGACGCCCAGGGCGTCCGCATCCTGGGCGAGAAAGGGTCTGATATGCTCATCGCCTCCTCTTTCTCGAAGAATTTCGGGCTGTATCGCGAGCGGACCGGCGCTCTGACCGTGGTGGGCGATTCCTCGGATCAGGCCGCGAAGGCGCTCAGCCATCTGAAGAAAGCCATCCGTGCGAACTATTCGAATCCTCCGGCGCACGGCGCCCAGATCATCACGATCATCTTGAACGATCCCGTGCTTCGTCGCCGCTGGGAAGAGGAAGTGCGCCAGATCCGCGACCGGATTCAGGAAATGCGCGATCTTTTCGTCCAGACGTTGAAGAAGAGCGGTGTGAACCGCGATTTTTCGTTCATCCGCCGCCAGAACGGGATGTTTTCCTTCTCGGGCCTGACAAAAGACCAGGTGCAGGTACTGCGCGAGAAGTACGCCATTTACATCGTCGGCTCCGGTCGGATCAACGTGGCGGGAATGACGCCTTCGAACATGGACCGGCTGTGTGAAGCGGTGGCGGACGTGTTGGGCTGAGGCAAAGGTGGGCGCGCATCTTCGATGGATCGAAATGAACAGGGCGTCGTGGCAAGTGGTATCCTCGAGCTATGCCCAAATATGAGAACCTGTACGAGCACATGCGCAGCGCGTCGTTCAGGGACGGATAGAGACGGCCCGGGCCGATGGAATCGTCGTGCGCGGGCCGGGCATTTCAAGCAGATCCTGGCCGATTCATGAAGAAGGGGCAGCTCCTTTCGGAACCGCCCCCGTAGAGTGTCCTCTGGTTTGGCGGGACTTGCTTACTGATAGGATTCCCAGACCTTGACCGCGGTGCGGGGTTCGGAGTACTCCTCGATCACCGTCACGTTGGCCGCCTCGGAGGGCACGCTTTCGAGGGGATCGCTGACCACGCACTGGTAGTCGCCGGTGTCCTCGCCGCAGGACTCGTAGATGGTGAGGCGGGAGGTCTGGGCGCCGACGATGTTGACGTCGTCTTCCAGGGCGAGACCGTCCTTGGTCCACTGGTGGGTGATCTCATCGCCTTCGGCCACGAGCGACAGGATCACCGCTTCGCCGCTGTTGACGGTCGTCGGCTGGGGCTGGCTGCGAATCAGAATCCAGCGTAGGACCCATAGGTAAGTGCCGTTCGAGGTGGCGGTGCCGGCGCTGTTGGTGATCACGCAGGTGTAGTTGCCGCTATCGGTATCCTCGGTCTTGGCGATGGTGAGGGTCGCGGTGTCAGCGCCGCTGATATCGCCGCCGTTCACGAGGTTCACCCCGTTCTTGCGCCACTGGTACTGCATGGGGCCGGCGCCCGTGGCCACGATGACCAACTCTGCGTTGCTGTTCTTGCGCGCGTAGGTCACGAAAGGCGGCTGTTGCACGATGGTCGGCGCGGCGTCGTTGACGGTGATCTGGGCCACGGCGGAAACGTCGGATCCGCTGGCGTTGGTCACCTGGCAGACGTAGCTGCCCGCGTCGCCGGTCTGAATCGTCTGGATGGCAAGGTTGGCGGTTTTAGATCCGGAGATCCGGCCGTCGTCCGTCAGGTTGGCCCCGCTTTTCTTCCATTGATACGTCAGGGGCTGATCGCCCGTGGCGGTGACGCGCAGAGCGACGTTTTCTCCACCGAGGACCGTCTGGGAGACAGGATCGGTCTCGATGGTGGCCGGGACGGCTCCTTGCTGGACCGTGAGGACCGCCGCCGCGGAGGTGCCATTGCCGTAGGCGTTGGTGACGACGCAGGTGTAGGAGCCAGTGTTCGCTGTCTGGCAGGGGTTGATGGTCAGGGCTGCCAGAGTGGCGCCGGAGATCGAGCCGCTGTTGGTGACGGCGACGCCATCTTTGCGCCACTGGTAGGCAAGCGTTCCGTCACCCGTGGCAACCACGCTAAAGGAGACACTGGCGCCGGCCTCGATGGTCTGGTCCTGAGGCTCCTGCGTAATTGCGGGAGGATTGTAGACGACCAGCGTGGCGGCGTTAGAGATCACCGAGCCGGCGCTGTTGGTCACGCGGCAGGTATACTGGCCCTCATGGGACTGCTGGGCCGAGGCGACTGCGTAGGTGGCCAGTGTTGCGTTGGCGATGTCCACGCCGTCCTTGCGCCATTGATAGGTGAAGGGTCCGGTGCCGGTGACCGCGACGCTGAAATTGACTGGAGCGCCGGGGCTGACGGACTGGGACGCGGGTTGGCTGGTGATACCAGGCGTGTCATTCACGGTCACCGTGGCCATGCGGGTGTCGATGTGTCCGTAAGCGTTGGACACGCGGCACCAGTAGCGGGCCTGGGCCGCTTCCTGGATGTTGGACAGAACCAGGGTGGGGTTGGTCTCGCTGGTCAGGATGGTGGTCTCCCTGCGCCACATGTAGGACAGGGGAGCGGTTCCGCTCACGCCGAAGGAAAGGGTGACGGTCTCGCCGGGGTTGGCCGTGGTGTTCTGCAGCTGCGCGGTGAGCTGAGGCGCAGTCTGGGGAATGTCCACGGTCAGGATGGCCGTATTGGAGTCGACCGAACTGTAGGTGTTCGTCACGGTGCACAGGTAGCCGCCCGCATCTCCGGTCTGAACCGAAGCAATCGAGTAGGTCGCCGTGGTCGCGCCGGCAATAGCCGTTCCGTTCTTTTTCCACTGGTAGGCCAGCGGGCCGGAGCCCGTAGCCGCGACAGTGAAGGAAACCGCCGCGCCTTCCGCCGCACTCCGCGAGACGGGTTGCGTGGTGATCGACGGAGCGGCGTTGACTGTCAGAATGGCCCCGCTGGAGACAACACTGCCGGCCATGTTGGAGATCCGGCAAGTATACACGCCCTGGTTGACCGACTCAGCCGAGGGAACGGAGCAGATGGCAGCCGTTTCGCCGACGATCGCGACCTCGTCCTTCAACCACTGAAAGGTCAGGGGGTCGGTGCCGGTGGCGCTGATGTTGAAGGTGACCTGCGTTCCGGGATTGACAGTGCGGGAGGCTGGCTGAGTGGCGATGACGGGCGGGTCGTTAACCGTGACCGTCGCCAGCCGGGAGTCGTCCAGTCCGTGCAGGTTGGAGACGCGGCACCAGTAGCCTGCTTCGTCCGATTCCTGGACGGCGGCAACATCGTAGTTGGCACTGGTGGCGCCGCTGATGGCGCTGCCACCGTTGTACCACTGATAGGTGAAGGGAACGGAGCCGGAAACCATCACGGTGAGAGTGAGGTTCTCACCGGGATTGACGGTCTTGTCCGCGGGCTCGACGGTGATGGTAGGGGGCTCGGCCGCGGCATTCACCGTTAGGGCGGCCGCATTGGACAGGGCCGTGCCGTAGGGATTGGTGACGCGACAGGTGTAGGAGCCGGCGTTGACCTCTGAGGCAGAAGCGACGACGCAGTTCGTGCCGGTTTCGCCCGACAGACTAGCTCCATCCTTCAGCCATTGGTAGTTGAGGGGCGCGTCGCCGGTGGCGGCCACGGTGAAGGTGGCCGATTCGCCGGCCTGAATTGATTTCGAGACCGGCTGGGTGATGATGGCCGCGGGCACGTTGACGACCAGGACGCCGGCCTGGGACTCGACAGAGCCGGCCACATTTGCGACGACGCAGGTGTAGCTGCCCGCGCTGGCGCTCTGGACCCCGGCGATAGCATAGGACGCGGCCGTCGCGCCGGAGACCGCCGTGCCGTTCTTCTGCCACTGATAGGAAAAGGGAGCAGTTCCGGTGGCGGCGACGGTGAAGTTGACCGCAGCGCCGGCCAGGACAGTGTAGCTGCCCGGCTGGGTGGCGATCACGGGCGCGTCGTTCACCGTGAGAGTGGCCTCACTGGACTGTACGCTGCCCGAGACGTTGCTTACCACGCACCGGTACGCGGCTTCGTTCGACTGCTGAGCCGAACTGATGACGTAGCTCGCGCTGGTCGCGCCGGGGATGTTGGCCGCGTTCTTCTGCCACTGATAGGAGGTGGCGTTGGAGGCGGTGACGCTGAAGGCGACCGAAGCGCCGGGATTCACGGTCCAGGAAACGGGATGGGCCGTGATCGCGGGCAGATCGTTCACGCTGAGCGTGGCCATACGGGTGTCGATGTGACCCAAGGAGTTGGACACGCGGCACCAGTAGCGGGATTCGTCGCCCTCCTGGATGTTTTCGATGACCAAGGTAGGATTGGTTTCATTGGTGAGGATGGTGGTTTCCTTGCGCCACATGTAGGAGAAGGGAGCGGTGCCCGCCACGCCGAAGGAGAGGGTGACCGTGTCGCCGGGGCTGGCCGCTGTGTTCGGGAGCTGCTCAGTGATATAGGGCGCGCTCTGGGATACGTTTACGGTCAGATTCGCGGCGTTGGACTGCACGCTTCCGGAGGAGTTGCTGACAACGCAGTTGTAAGATCCGGCATCGGTGGTCTGGGCGGACGCGATCGACATGGAATTGTTGGTCTGCCCGGAGATGTCCGTCCCGTTTCTCTTCCACTGATAGTTGAGGGGGGCCGCTCCGCTGGCCGTCACGCTGAAGGTCGCACTGCCGCCGACGTTGACCGTGGCCGAGGCCGGGTGGGAAACGATTACGGGGGTAGAGTCAGTGGACAGGGCCGCAGCGTTGGAAGTGGCGCTGCCATAGACGTTGGTCACTGTGCAGGTGTAGGAGCCGGCGTCCGAGATCTGAACCGGATTGATAGTGTAGGAGGCGCTGGTGGCGCCGGAGATGCTGGTGCCGTTCTTCTTCCACTGGTAAGACATGGGAGAAGCGCCCGAGGCGGCCACGGTGAAAGTGACCGATCCGCCGGGAACGACGGTCTTGGAGGCGGGCTGAGTGGTGATGACGGGGGACTGTCCTCCGGTGGTCTGGATGCCGATATCGTCGAAGGGGATGGTCTGGAATCCGGAGATCGAATAGGCGGGCGAGCTGGGCTGGAGGTTCATGTTCAGAGCGCCCGCGTTGACGAAGAGCGGATTGCTGTTGGTGAGATTGTCCGTGAAGGTGAAGTAGTTGAACGCGCCACTGGCGCCCCAAGTGCCTTCCTTCTGCCACGAGCTGTTGTTGTAGAACACGTTGCGGGCGACTACGTTGCCCTTGGGGTGGGAGGCTTCAGTCTGCCCCTGCGCCATCGTTTGGGCGAGCTTCGGATAGCTGGTGCTCCAGGGCGGGGAGGTGTAATTGTACTGCTCGACCTTCGCCTCGAGATCCCAACTGGCGCTGTAGGCTTGGCCGGTGTCCCACTGGATCTGGGCGAGGCCCCGCTGGTCGGCGAAGAGGCCCCAGCCGCAATTGACGATGAGGTTGTTGTCGATGGTGTTGTCGCGTCCGCCGCCGATCAGGAAGCCGATACCGTCAATGTTGTAGAGAATGTTGCCGTAGAATGTATCGCCGCTGTCGCAGTCGTCGTTGTAGAAGGCCACGAGATCCCAGGGGTTTCGCTTGTTGACGCTGGAGATATCGTGGATGAAGTTGTAGCGAAGGATGTTGCCCCAGCTGCCCCAGTCGCGGCCGGTGTAGATAACGCCGGCGTCTCCGGTCTCTTTAAGGACGTTGTAGATGTCGTTGTATTCGACGACGTGGTTGTTGCCATACATCATGATGGCCAAGTGGGGCGCGTCGTGTATTTCGTTGTGGGAGATGGTGGTTCCCACGCCGTAGACGCGGATGGCGGCGCGGATAGTCTTGTCCCAGCGACCGAACTTGCGGAACTCGTTGTTTCGCACATAGTGGTTGCCGGGGGTGAGGCTGGAACGGGTGCCACCGTCGATGATGGCGCCCTGGTCGCCGATGTTGTAGATAAGGGACTCTTCGATGCCGTGGTTGGTGCCGCCGCTGACAGTGATGCCGTCGGTGCCGGTGTTGCGGATCGTGCAGCGGAGGACTTTGCTGCTGGTGCCACCGCTGATCGAGACCGCGTTGCCCCGGCAAGCTTCCATCGTAAGGCCTTCGAGGGTCACATAAGAGGTCGAGCTCATGGAGATGAGGCTGGATGTCATCACCGATGCCAGGACCTGGCCGGAGGAGATCGAAGAGGTGGGCCAAAAGTAGAGGATCCCGCTGGGTCGGTCGATGTAGTACTCGCCTGGCGTATCCAACTCCTCAAGAAGGTTCAGAGCGTAGTACGGCATTCCGGCTCCGATGCCGTAGGGAAGGCTCGTTGACAGCGTGATAGTCTGGCTGCCGGTGTTCAGGGACGACATTTGGGCGTAGGTCTCGGCCCACATTTCGTGCCAGTAGCCCATGAACCAGACGTCCGAGGCCTGGGTCCAGGCGCTGGGGCGGGTGTCACTGTAGGTGAACTGTCCGCCGTACTGACCGGCGGGGGCGGCGACGGTGTTGACGAAACCGCTGTTGGGCCAGCGGGCCAAAGTCATCGCCTCGCCGTTGTAGAAGATCTCCATGGCGGCCTGCGGATTGGTCGCGTAACCGCGCTTCACCAGCGTGCCGTAATTGGTCACGCCGTGGGAACCGAGGTCGGCCTGAAGGACGTTGCCGCGGGCGGCAGTGTTGATCCGGCTCCAGGCCGAGGAAGAACTCGTCAAGGTGCTGAACCAGGAGGAGGGGATCTGGCTGCCTCCGATCAACTGAGGCTGCTCGCCCGGATAGGCTTTGTAGACGATGGGGCTGTTGGACCCGCCGCTGTCCAAGGACGTCAGCGAGAATGTGGACGTGCGGAAGTAGGTGCCGCCCCTCATGTAGACCGTCACGCCACCCACGGGAAGGCCCGAAGCCGACTTGAGGTCGCGGATCGCGGTGCGCGCTCCTTCAAGAGTCGCGAAAGGCTGGGATATAGAACCTGAATTCCCGTCATTTCCGGTGGGGCTGACGTAGTAATCGACGGCGAAACTGAAAACCGCGAGGAGGGCAAACATCGCCGTCAGAGTGACCTGCCGTGCCACTTGAAACTTGGTGGCCTGGTTCCTGCTTTTCTCCATCTGTGCATCTCCCACTTTCAGACTCCTGCTCCTGCAACTTCGTGAACATTTGTGCCTCGCCTTTTCCTTATCGGGTCGCCGAAGACGGATGATAAGAGGGTACAAAAGGCACGAAAATGCCGGTACCGAGCCCCGGGAGGGAAGGCGGTCTGGAATGCTGTCTATTGCTGTCTTACGGAGGGGATTCGTACTCAGATATTTCCCAAGTTATGAACAGGGAAAACTACGGAGAATGGCTCCGTAAAGATTCGGAAAATGAATAGATTAGACTGGATCTCAACAAACCCGGCTGGCGGGTCTGTCTATAATATGGAATGAAAACGCAAAATGGGATGAACCGTCTTTTATAGGCTTTTTCTTCCGACGGGGCTCGTGAGTCAGGAAATTACGTTTGCAGGCTTGCGCTCCCAAGGCGAAAGCGGCGGGGAAGGGCCTCTACTTCAATTGCCCAGAGCCTGATTCAGATCCGCGATGATATCCCGTGGATCCTCGATCCCCACGGCGAGGCGCAAGAGCGTGTCGGTGATGCCCAGGGCGTAGCGTTCCTTGCGGTTGTACTCGTAATAGCTGACCAGGCCAGGATGAGTGATCAGGGTCTCGACCCCGCCGAGACTCGGGGCGATAAAGCAGAGTTGGAGCCGGTCGAGAAACCGTTTGGCATCGGACAGACGCCCTTTGATCTCGAAGGTGATCACGCCGCCGAAGCCCGTCATCTGCTCCCGCGCGATGGCGTGGTGAGGATGGCTCTCCAGGCCAGGATAGTACACGCGTCTTACCTTTGGATGGGCCTCGAGAAATCGCGCCACCTCCATCGCTATCTCGTTCTGCCGGTTCACGCGCAACGGGAAAGTTTTCAGCCCCCGTAGCAGGAGATAGCAGCAATGGGCATCGATCACACCGCCCATCGCCTTGTGCAGTGCGCGGATCTGCTCGACCAGTTCATGGCGGCCCAGAGTCGCCCCGGCCAGGATATCATTGTGGCCGGCCATGTACTTTGTGCAACTGTGCATGACCAGGTCGATCCCGAACTCAAGGGGCCGCTGGTTGATCGGCGTCGCGAACGTGCTGTCGATCAGCGTAAGGACGCCGTGGCGCTCGGCGATTCCCTTGAGTTTCACCAGATCGAAGACGTTGAGGTAGGGATTGGTTGGCGACTCGGAAAAGATGAACCGCGTATTCGGCCGCACCGCGTCTTCGAGCACCTTGTAGTCTCCGAAAGGGACGACGGTGCAGTCCACGCCGAAGCGCTGGAGATAGGAACTGCAGAACTCAAGGGTTTTGCGATAGGCATCGTCAGTGATAACAATATGGTCGCCACTTCGGACAATGGCCAGGATGGTGGTGACAATGGCGCTCATCCCGGAACTGAAAACCACGCAGTCCTCCGCTCCTTCCAGTTCGGCCAGGCGGCGCTGGGCGACCTTCTCCGTGGGATTGCCGTAGCGGCCGTATTCGAAGCGGGGCTTGCCCTTCTTGGTATAGGCCTCGATCTCCTGGGTGTCCTTGAAAGCATAGGTGGAGGTCTGAACGATCGGCGTGGTGATGGAATCGGCGTAACGCTGGCGGTCTTCTCCAGAATGGATGGACCGGGTGGAGAATCCTCTTTTCAACGGGGTCTTGGGGGTCATTTTGTCTTATCTCCAGGAGTTGAAATACGGAAGATGCGCGGCGGTGGCTTCGATCTGGTCGCGGGCGGAAATCAGCTCGGTCATCGAATCCCAGCAACCCTCCAGAAACTGCCGCCGCATGCCTTCTTCCATCTCGACGTCGAACTCGTTCGCGCCGGTCCGGACGGTTTTATTCTCGAGATTCACCGCGAACACCCGCGACGCATTCTCTTCGCTCAGACGCATCAGTTCGCCCATCGTCGCCTCGTTCACCATCACACACGGCAGGCCCAGAGCGACGCAGTTGCCAAAGAAAATCTGGGCGAAGGACTCGCCAACGATCGCCCGAATACCCCAGCGAAGGATCGCCTGGGGGGCGTGCTCGCGCGACGAACCGCAGCCAAAGTTCTTGTTCACGAGAAGAATCTCGGCGCCTTCATGCTTCGAGTCGTTCAGTGGATGGCGCCGACCCTGGTCATGGGCGATTTTCCGGTCGTCCTCGAAAAGATGGTCGCCCAAGCCCTCGAAGGTAACACAACGGAGAAACCGCGCCGGGATAACCCGGTCCGTGTCGATATCGTTTCCATGGATGGCCACCGCCCGTCCGGCGATCACGATCCGTCTCATTTCTTCCGCCTTGGTGGTCATTTCAACGCTCCTGTCTAGATGATAAACGGGTAGGTAATATGCCGGCTCAGGAACCCGAGAAACGCGTCCAGATCCGGATCGTAACTCAGCCGGGGCGATTCGATCTTCTCGTTGAACCGCATGGACACTTGCGGCAGGCGGTGCTGCCGGCCCCCCGTCCGCAGGAATCGGACGACCCGCTGAAACTCCCCCGCGTCCAGCCACACGCCGTGCCCCACGCACTGGTCGACGATCACGTCCGACACCCGCGCGTACCGCCGCCGGGCCATCATCTCACGACATTGCGGACACTTTCGATACACCATCTCGTCCCCCCGCACCTTCCCCTCGGTTGAATCTTCTCCCACGACCTCCGGCTCCTCGCTCTGTTCGGCCTCATCGAGTTTCGCCTGCTTCCTCTGGAGATCCTCCAGTCGACGAAAGATCGACTGAGACATCCAGAGCCCCTTGCACTCCTCGCAAAGATGCACCTCCCACCCCTCGCCGACCTTCTTGTCCAGCCGGATGTTGCAAGTAGGGCAGATCAAAACCATCTCCGGAACCGCCACTCCCGACAGGCTCTCCCCGCACCACATGCACGTCTCGCGGCCAGGCTGAAAGGGCCGGCGGCACTTGGGACAACGGGGGGCGGTGTTCACGGCGGGCTCCGATCAACCGGCGTTGGCGTCCGGTTCGATGGATTCGTGCCGACCCAGAAAACGAGGACGGCGATTCCAGACGTAAAGATCCAGCATGACCAGGGTGACGAGCGCGAAGGTTTGGAGCCTGCCGTGGTT
>JABMPG010000716.1 GCA_013203855.1 bacterium | reverse complement strand
GCTCCACCACCAACGGATTCACCACCTCGCCGATAAGCGCCACGTCATCCACATTCCATCCCGGATAGTTCAGCAGCATGTCCGTAGGCCCCATGACCCATCGCACGAAAACCCGCTCCTCCCCATCTGCCACCGTCGAAATATCGACGTCCTGATACACCCACAGCGAATCGGTCGTATTTGAGTCCGACGGATTGCGCCACGCCGTAGTCCACGACGCCCCATCGGCGCTGACCTCAATGCTCGCCCCGTCGAACCGCCCCTCCTCCACCCCCAGCCATCGCCAATAACTCAGCCGGACATTTCCATATGCCGAACAGTTCAGTGCCTGGGTCGTCAGATATCGCGACGGAAGAAAACTGTCATAGTCGCCCTTCAGGTTATAGCCATACACATAACGGCTCGTATGGCCCGAGCGAGGATCACCCCCACTCGTGCCCTCCCCCGAGGGCTCTCCGAATCGCCAGTTGCCCGTGACTCCCCACCCCGGATCCCCTTCGAAAGGAAAAAAGTATAACGCCCCCGCCGGAGCAACAACCCCCTCCACATCCGCCCTCCGCGCCCGATCAACACCCGTAGACACGTTCCGTAAGAAAACCAGAGCGCTGTGTCGCCCGGGGTCGAGCGACCGCACTTCCTCCCGCAGACTCATGACGACAGGCGCGCTGCCACCCGCGGGCAATACCCCGGAAACCGGAGAAACCTCGAGCCACGGCGCCGGGCCCGGATTCCCCTGAAGCGAGGACACCCACCCCAGCGGCTGATCGCTCTCGTTCGTCAGAATGTACGTAACCGACTGCCTCCGAAAGGTCTCTTCCGGCCGAACCTGCACCAGAAGCCCGTCCGCCGGAGCAACCCGCAAAGGATCATTCCGCACGCCCTTGATAACGATATCGTCGATATTCCAGCCCGCCCGCGTCGTGGACGAACTCGTCGGCCCCATCACCCATTGAATCTGAACCGCGCCGCGTCCATCCGCCACGGACGAAATATCATATTCCACATACGTCCAGGCCGATTCTGAAATCAGCGTGGTCGAATGCGACCACACCCTCGTCCAAGTTTGCCCGTCCGCGCTGACCTGAACGGAAGCCGAATCGAAAGACCCGTTCGACACCCCCAGCCACCGCCAGAAACCCAGCCGAACGTCCTGATACCCAGAGCAGTCCAGAAACTGCGTGATCAAAGACGCCGCCGACAGATTGTTCGCGTAATCGCCGTCCAGATTGTAGCCATAGACAAACCGGCCCGTGTGACCGGAAACCGGATCCCCATTGACCGAGCCGCGCCCAGTCGGGACGCCAAAGGCCCAATCGCACTCCGTCGTCCAGCCCGGATCCTCGTCGAGCGGAAACTCGAACAGAACCTCATAAAACGTCCCATTGCCGCCCCAGGCCTGCGTCGCCAGGAACGCCATCGCCACCAGAAGACAGAAAATACCAGAAAGCCTACCCACCCCGCCCTTCCTCGCCTCAGAATACCTGACGCTCCATGATACCACACCACTCAGGCAGGCGAGAAGACCGGAACAGCCCCCAAGCAAATAAACGTCAGTCCCCATCCCACATTCTGCAATTCCCATTCCTCATTTTGTCTTCTGCACTCGAACGCCTGCCTACCCCACATAGCTATGCAGGCTTGGCAAAAGGTAATTCACACCGAAATACGTGAACAACACGCACCCGAAACCGATCAGCGCAACCACCGCCGCCCGGCGGCCTTTCCACCCCGCAAAAAACCGCACATGCAGATAAATCGCATAGACCAACCATGTGATCGCCGACCACGTCTCCTTCGGATCGAAACCCCACGGCCGCCCCCACGCCGTATTCGCCCACACCGCGCCCAAGATAATCCCCGCGGTCAGCAAAGGAAATCCCACCGCGATGATCTTGTAATTGAAAACGTCCAGCGCATTGAGGGAAGGCAGATGGCGAATCCCACGCAGGCGGGACCTATCGCCCCCCAAGGAATCCTTGATGAGATAGCACATGCCCACGAAGAACGAGAGAGCGAAGGCCGAATAGCTTAGCATGATCGTCACCACATGATACGTCAGCCAGCTCGACTGGAGCGCCGGCACCAAGGGACGGATCCGCGTATCGAAAATCGGAAGATTGTGAGCCACTATCATGAAGATGAAGCCCAGCAGCGCCCCGCCCAGACCGGCCAACCGGATCCGGTGAGTCGCCTCGAAAATCAGAGCCACCAGCACCACCCCTGCCGTCGCGAAAGTGAAAGACTCGTACATATTCGAAAGAGGAGCCTGGCCCGCAAGAATCCATCGGGCAATGATCCCCAAAACCTCTTCAGTCAGACCCAGAGCCAGAAACCCATAGCCCACCCAAGCCAGCCGACGCCACCCGAATAGCAGAACTGCCCCATAGCACAGCGCCGCCAGCAAATAGAAAAACGCCGACTTCGCAAAAGGATGGTGAGACTGATAGACCGCATCCAACTCCAGCCACGGTAGATCCAGGTTCTGCGCCTCAGTCGCCTGACGCACGGCCCCAGCCAGCCGTTCGGCCGCCTCACGCCCCCCCTTCACGTCATTTCCCCGAACGCTCTCCTTGAGCGCCTCCCAGGCAGCCCCGATCTCCCCCTCTATCCCGCTCCCGGCCTCTACCTGCCCCGGCGCATGCCACTCCCCCTCATGGGGCACGATCGCAAAATCATCCTCCAGATTCTCCAGAAAAGACGCACGCTGATTCAGATCCCCCAGCGGGTCCATCAGGGCCTGATCCCGGCGAATCAGGTCCCGCAAACCCTCGATGCGGGAGGGATCCCGGTACACACTCAGGCTGATTCGCGTGTCCCCGAAAAACTTCGCCAGATCCGGATGCGTGACCCGCAGCACCGGAGCCTGCATTTTCGCCTCCGGGTCCGACATCAGCCACACCACCGTCGACAGAGCCGAACGCCCCTGGTAAGTGCGATCATCCAGGATGGCCAGAAGATGATTCTGCGCAAAAGTCACCCCGCTGAAAACAAAGCCCGTATCCTGAACCGGCATGGTCCGGATCGGCTCAAGGGCTTCGTCCCACTCCGGGGAAGGAGCCGGCGCCTTGCCGAGGACAGATGCCGCAATCATCATGAAAATCCAGAGAATTCCCTGCTGTATCAATGTTCCCGCGCGAAATCGATTGTCTCTCAATCTTCTGCCTTCCTTTCCGTTTCGATACCCGCCATTTCAGCCAACGCGCGCTCCGTGCCGCCGTCCAGATCTTCCCGGCCATAACGATAACGCGCCACCACCTGAAGCCTCCCACGATCCCGGTCCACCCGAAACCACAACTCCCGCCGACGGGCCAAGAACGCCAGTGTAAGCCCCAACAGAACGATCGTGCACCCCACATAGACCAGAGGAACGGCCGGATTGCGCGTCACCGACAACGTCGTACGATAGGCCGCCCGCGTCTCGATCAATCGGACCGACCATTCCTGAACCGCCGCCTGAACGATCTCACTCTCCACTTTCACGGCCTCCTCCAGAACCGCATCCTCTTCAAGCCCCAGAGACAACTGCTTCTCCGATCCCGGCGTCTCCAGCTGCCAGACCCGGATCTGGAACTCCCGATTCTCTTCCTCGACGCTCACTCCCATCAGATCCAGCCCGTACACCTCATGGTGCTGGTGCATCATTGCTTTGAGGGCCTCCTTCGCGAAAAGCCACTGAGAATATACCCTCTCGTCTCCCTCATACAGCGCGATCTCAACCGCCGGATTGTTCAACTCCTGCGATCGACTCGTCACGCGCCGATCCGCCCCGAAAACAAAGTCCGGCTCGAACCGCTCCACCCGAAGGCGAAGGCCCTGCCTCGACTCGTAGAGCATTCCCTCGGCCAGACGAGTTACGCCCTCACCTACCGACCACCGATAAGGATATCGCTGCCCCATGGTCAGATAGGCCGCCCGGGAACCGACCAGCGGCCGCTGCTGGCCCGGCGAAATCTCCACACGCGCCGCCATCTCCCCCGGCCCCCCCACCT
>JABMPG010000715.1 GCA_013203855.1 bacterium | reverse complement strand
GGGAATTCCCAGAATTGGTTGATGTACTGGAGTTCCTCGATGTTCAGCGTTTTGAGGGCGCTCTTGAGTTTCATCCTGCTTCTTCCTGATCCTTGCGATCTTCGAGAACGTTTTCATCGAGTTCGATGGTGTAGCGGTAGCCTTGTTCGGTGAGAAAGAGTTGTCGTTTGCTTGCGAAGTCCTGGTCTTTTGTTTCTCGAGTCACCACGGAGTAGAAGTAGGCTTGGTTGTCGCCGGACTTGGGGCGGAGAATGCGGCCGAGTCTTTGGGCTTCTTCCTGGCGTGAGCCGAAGGTTCCGGATACCTGGATGACGACGTTGGCGTCGGGGAGGTCGATGGCGAAGTTGGCGACCTTGGATACGATGATGCATCTCTGGCGGCCTTCGCGGAAGTCGGAGTAGATTCGTTCTCGGTCGCGGGTGGGAGTTTTTCCGGTGATGATGGGGGCGCCGTAGCGTTTCTGGATGAGTTCGAGTTGGTCGATGTACTGCCCAATGATGAGGATATGGTCGTCGGGGTGTCTTTCGATGAGGTGATCGATGCAGGAGAGTTTTTCGAGGTTTTCGGAGGCGATTCGGAACTTGGATTTCTGATCGGCTTCGGCATAGGTGAGGCGGAGTTCGTCCTGGAGGGAGACACGGATTTCGGTGCAGAGGGCTTGGGCGATCCATCCCTGTTTTTCGAGCACTTTCCAGGGGACGTCATATTTTTTGGGGCCGATCAGGCTGAAGACGTCTTCTTCTTTTTCGTCTTCTCGGACGAGTGTGGCGGTGAGCCCGAGGCGGCGGCGTGCCTGGAGGTTGGCTACGGCGCGGAATACGGGGGCGGGGAGAAGGTGGACTTCATCGTAGACGATGAGGCCCCAATGGCCTTCGTTGAAGAGGTTGAGGTGGATGAATTCTTCTTCGCGTTTTTTGCGGTAGGTGAGGATCTGGTAGGTGGTGAGGGTGATGGGGCGGATCTGTTTCACTTCGCCGGAATACTCGCCGATCATGTCGGGAGAGAGGTTGGTTTTGTCGAGCAGTTCATCGCGCCACTGTCGCAGGGCCACGATGTTGGTGGAGAGGACGAGGGTGTGCTGGCGGATGCGGGAGATGGCTCCGATGCCGATGACGGTTTTTCCGGCGCCGCAGGGGAGCACGAGGACGCCCGAGCCGCCTACGGCCGCGCCGCCGGCATAGTATGCCGCGACGGCCTGTTGCTGATAGGGACGGAGGGAGAAGGGTTGGCCGTTGAGGGTGAGGTCGCGCAGGGAGATATCGAGTGGGTCGCCGTCTTCGTAACCGGCGAGGTCTTCGACGGGAAATCCGATCTTGATCAGGGATTGTTTGATTGCGCCGCGCATCCCGTCTTTGATCTGGATGGTGTGATTGTCGAGTTTTTTCTGCAGGAGAGGACGGACGCTGTTGTTGTTGTAGATGTCCCGGACGAGCGCCGTGTCCTGGGAGCGAAGAACGAGTGCGCCGTTGGGTTCGGCGGGAAGTAGCTGGAGGCGTCCGTACCGGCCCATGTACTCTGTCACGTCGTTGAGGACATTTTGAGGAATGGCGTACTTTGAGTACGTCTGAAGGTGCGTGGCGACGTCTTCGGCGGTCCATCCGGCCGAGGCGGCGTTCCATAGGGAGAGGGGGGTGATGCGGTAGTAGTGGAAGTGCTCGGGGCTTTTGACGAGTTCGGCGAATCCGGAGAGGATGTCCCGGGCGGTTTCAAAGTGGGGGGACTGAGTTTCCAGGAGGACGCTTCTATCCGATTGGACGATGATCGGCATTTCGGGATTATTCGACACGCTGCTCAACCTGCTTCCTTCTTCTTCGGCCTTTGCCCCCCGGCTTGTCGGCCTGAGTGCCGCTGTGGTGTGCTCTGAATAAGTGTTCAGGGCGTGGGGCGTCAGCGAGAGCGTTCTGTGAGTTTTGAATGATCCGCCGGGTGGGTTGTCCGTGGTGCATCAGGGGCAGCCCGCAGCTAGACCTAGCATAGGATTCTAGATGGACTATCCAAAATAATCAAG